>DASSML010000123.1:0-15147 GCA_035688895.1 Gemmatimonadales bacterium | reverse complement strand
ATCGGATGCTGCTGGCCGAAGCCAACCAGTGGCCCGAGGACGCGGTCGCCTACTTCGGCAGCGGCGACGAGTGCCACATGGCATTCCACTTTCCGGTAATGCCCCGCCTGTTCATGGCGCTGCAGATGGAGGATCGCTTCCCCGTCCTCGACATCCTGCAGCAGACCCCGGCAATCCCGGAGGGGTGCCAATGGGCGGTCTTCCTCCGCAACCACGACGAGCTCACCCTCGAGATGGTCACGGACGAGGACCGGGACTACATGTACCGGATGTACGCCTCGGATCCCCAGGCCCGGATCAATCTCGGAATCCGCCGCCGCTTGGCCCCGTTGATGGGCAACAACCGGCGCCGCATCGAGCTGATGAACGCGCTGCTCTTTTCCCTGCCGGGCACGCCGATCGTGTACTACGGCGACGAGATCGGCATGGGCGACAACATCTACCTGGGCGACCGGAACGGTGTGCGTACGCCGATGCAGTGGAGCCCCGACCGCAACGCCGGCTTCTCCCTGGCCAACCCGCAGCGCCTTTACTCCCCGGTCAACATCGATCCGGAGTATCACTATGAGGCGCTCAACGTGGAGTCGCAGCAGAACAACCCGCACTCGCTGCTGTGGTGGATGAAGCACCTGATCGGTCTCCGGAAGCGCCACCGCGCGTTTGGCCGGGGGACGCTCCGCTTCCTCTCGCCGGAGAACCCGCGGGTGCTCGCCTTCGTGCGCCAGTGGCAGGACGAGCGGATCCTGGTGGTGGCGAATCTGTCGCGCTTCGCCCAGGCGGCGGAGCTTGACCTGGCCGAATTCGAGGGCACGGTGCCGGTCGAGATGTTCGGCCGCACGCCGTTTCCCCGGATCGGCACGACGCCCTACTCCATCACTCTGGGGCAGCATGCGTTCTACTGGTTCCTGCTGCCCGCGGCCGAAGGGATCACCCGCGAGGTGACCCAGGAGTGGCGGGCGCCCATGGTAGCGCTCCGTGGCGGCTGGCAGGAGCTCGTCACCGGGGCGGAGCAGGAGCGGCTGGAGGCGGTGCTCCCGGCGTACCTCCGGCGGCGTCGCTGGTTCCGGGGCAAGGCGCGGGAGATCGTGTCGGTGACCATCGGCCGATCCGTGGCGGTGCCGGTGGGTGAGCGCGAGGTGCTCCTCACCGTCGTGGACGTGAGCTACCTGGACGGCGACGCCGAGCACTACGTCCTGCCGGTGGGCCACGCCGGGGGCACCGAGGCGGCCGACCTGCTGCGCCAGTCGCCCGACATCATCCTGATGAATCTTCCCCGCGGCGAGATCCTGTACGACGCCACGGCGGACGAGCGGTTCGTCAACGTCCTGGTGGACGGGATGGCGCGGCGGCGGCGGTGGCGCAGCACCGGCGCGGAGCTGGTGACCTCGCGGACCCAGGCCTTCGCCGCGCTGGAGGATCAGGTCGCCGAGTTCCGGGTGAGCCCGCTGCGGGCGGAGCAGACCAACAGCTCGGTCAACCTGGGTGACCAGCTGTTGCTCAAGTTCTTCCGCAAGGCCGAGGCGGGAATGAACCCCGACCTGGAGATCGGCCGCTTCCTCACCGAGCAGACCGAGTTCCGGCGGATCCCGCTGCTCGCCGGCGGGCTCGAGCTGCGCTCCCGGAACCGTGAGCCGGTCACCATCGGGGTGCTGCACCAGTTCGTCGCCGGCGAGGGCGACGCCTGGCGCCTGGCGCTCAACGCCCTCGGCCAATACTTCGAGCGCGCCCTGGTGTCGTCGGCGGCACCCAACGAGGCGGAGCTCGCGCCGGTCGGGCTGCTCGACCTCGCCGTTCAGGAGGCGCCCGCCCGGATCGAGGAGCTGACCGGGCCCTTCCTGGCGCAGGTCCGGCTCCTGGGCCAGCGCACCGCGGAGATGCACGTCGCGCTCGCCTCCTCGACGGAGCACCCGGCCTTCGCTCCGGAGCCGTTCACCGCCCTCTACCGCCGCTCGCTCTACCAATCGGCTCGCTCGGCGGTCCGCACCACCTTCGACCTGCTGCGTCGCCGCATGCCGACGCTGCCCGAGGCCCTGCAGCATCAGGCCCGGACCCTGATCGGCATGGAGGAGCCGCTCCTGCGCCGGATCCGCACGGTGACCGACCGGAAGCTGGTGGCCACCCGGATCCGGATCCACGGCGACTACCACCTGGGCCAGGTGCTCTACACCGGGCGCGATTTCGTCATCCTCGACTTCGAGGGGGAGCCCAGCCGCAGCATCAGCGAGCGGCGATTCAAGCGGTCGCCCCTGCGGGACGTCGCCGGCATGATCCGCAGCTTCGAGTACGCGGCGGCGTACGGGCTGTTGCACGGCCCGACGCGCGCGGAGGACGCTCCGGCGCTGGCGCCGTGGGCCCGGCTCTGGCGCCGCTGGGCGTCCGCCCGGTTCCTCAACGGCTACTTGAGCATTGCCTCCGAGGGGAGCTTCCTCCCGCCCAGCCCCGACGACCTCCGGGCCATGCTGGAGCTCTATCTCATCGACAAGACGGTGTACGAGCTGCGCTACGAGCTCAACAACCGCCCGGAGTGGGTCGGCATTCCGCTCCAGGCGCTGCTCCGCCGGGCGGAGCCGGACGCGGCCCGGATGGTGGGGGCGGCCACGTGAAGGGGACGGCGGCGCGAGATCCCGCGGCCCCCGACCCCGGGGAGCTGGCCCAGCTCGCCGCGGGCACCCACGCCGACCCGCACCGCCTGCTCGGCGCGCACCCGGTGGACGGCGGCGTGGTGATCCGCGCCCTGCATCCCGACGCGGTCTCGGCCGAGTGCCTGCTGGAAGACGGCCGGGCCGTAGCGATGGCGCCGCAGGGGAAGACCGGGGTCTTCGCCGTGGTGCTGGAGGGCCGGACGCTCCCCCTGCGCTATCGCTTTCGATTCCGATTCGCCGGCGGTGGTGTGTGGGAGCAGGACGACCCGTACCGCTTCCTGCCCTCGGTCGGCGAGGTGGACATCTACCTCATCTCCGAGGGCACTCATCGCGCCCTCTGGCGCGTCCTCGGCGCCCATCCGCGCCAGCTCGACGGGGTGGACGGCACCGGCTTCGCGGTGTGGGCCCCGAATGCCCGAGGCGTCAGCGTGGTGGGCGATTTCAGCCGCTGGGACGAGCGGCGCCTGCCCATGCGGCGGCTCGGCACCTCGGGAGTGTTCGAGCTCTTCGTGCCGGGCGTCGCGCCCGGTGCGCTCTACAAGTTCCACATCCTCGGCCCCAACCACGAGCTGCGTCTCAAGGCCGACCCGTTCGCCCGCGCCGCGGAGCTGCCGCCGGGTACGGCGTCGCGAGTCACCGCCTCCTCGTACCAGTGGGGTGACGCCGAGTGGCAGGCTCGGCAGGCGGGGCGGGACCCGGGCCGCGCGCCGATGGCGATCTACGAGGTGCACCTCGGCTCCTGGGCTCGGATCCTGGAGGAAGGGCATCGCTCGCTGACCTACCGGGAGATCGCGCCGCGCCTCATCGAGCACGTGCGGCGCCTCGGGTTCACCCACGTGGAGTTTCTGCCGCTGGCCGAGCACCCGTTCACCGGGAGCTGGGGGTATCAGGTCAGCGCCTACTTCGCGCCCACCGCGCGCTACGGGACTCCGGACGACCTGCGTTTTCTGGTCGACGCGCTGCACACCGCCGGCATCGGCGTGATTCTCGACTGGGTGCCCGCCCACTTTCCCAAGGATGATTTCGCGCTGCGCCGCTTCGACGGCACCGCGCTCTACGAGCACGACGATCCCCGCCGCGGCGAGCATCCTGAGTGGGGCACGCTGATCTTCAACTACGGCCGGCGCGAGGTCCGGAACTTCCTGGTCGCCAATGCCCTATACTGGCTCGAGGAGTTCCACGTGGATGGGCTCCGGGTGGACGCCGTCGCCTCGATGCTCTACCTCGATTACAGCCGGAAGGAGGGGCAGTGGGTGCCCAACCGCCACGGTGGGCGGGAAGACCTCGACGCCGTGGACTTCCTCCGCGAGCTCAACGGCGTGATCGCGGAGGAGCATCCCGGCTGCTTCACCGTGGCGGAGGAGTCCACCTCCTGGCCGGGAGTGACCGCGTCGGTGGAGCAGGGCGGGCTCGGCTTCACCTACAAGTGGAACATGGGGTGGATGCACGACACGCTGAACTACTTCGCGCTCGATCCGGTGCACCGGCGCTTCCACCATGAGAAGCTCACGTTCGCCATGATGTACGAGTACAGCGAGCGCTTCATCACGCCGCTGTCGCACGACGAGGTGGTGCACGGGAAGGGGACGCTGCTCGCCAAGATGCCGGGCGATCTGTGGCAGCGCTTCGCCAATCTCCGCGCGCTGCTGGCCTACCAGTACACCCGGCCCGGCAAGCCGCTCCTGTTCATGGGGGCCGAGCTCGGCTCGCTGCGGGAATGGAACCACGACTCCAGCCTCGATTGGCATCTCGCCGAAGAGCCGCTCCACGCCGGCCTGCTCCGCTTCCTGGCCGACCTCGGCCGGCTCTATCGCGAGCGCCCGGAGTTCTGGCGGGAGGACCCGGATTATTCGGGGTTCCAGTGGCTCGACGCCGATGACCGGGACCACTCGGTCTACGCCTACCTCCGCCGCGACGCCGGGCGATGCCTGGTGGTGCTGCTCAACCTCACGCCCGTGCCCCGGCCCGGATACCAGGCGGGCGCGCCCGCGGTGGGGCGTTGGTCGCTGCTGCTCTCCAGCGATGCCCCGAAGTACGGGGGGAGCGGCTATGGACTGGTGGAGGATGTCCACGCCGAGCCGACGCCGTGGCAGCACCAGCCGGCTTCGTTCCGCGTCGATCTCCCGCCGCTCGGCGCCGTCGTGCTGGCCCACGAACCCGACTGACCTCAAAGACATGCCGCTCGACCGAGGCGCCGTCCTGCTCCCCGACGGCCGCACCCGCTTCAGCGTGTGGGCTCCGGCCCCCAGGCGCCTGGAGCTCCAGCTGCGCCGTCGCGGCTCGGTGGAGACGGTGGCGCTGGAGCGTGACCCGTGGGGCGTGGCCCGGGTCGAGCTCGAGGATGCCGGGCCGGGCACCGAGTACTGGTACCGACTCGACGGCGAACGGGATCGTGCCGACCCGGTGAGCCGATCCCTCGCCGGCGGGGTGCACGGGGTGAGCCGCGTAGTGGATCCCAGGGCCTTCCGCTGGACCGACGACGGGTGGCAAGGGCTCGCGATGCCCGATCTCATCCTGTACGAGCTGCACGTGGGCACCTTCAGCACCGCGGGCACCTTCGAGGGGGTGATCGGGCGCCTGCCCTACCTGGTCGATCTCGGCGTGACCGCGCTCGAGATCATGCCGATCGCCGAGTTTCCCGGCCGCCGTAACTGGGGCTACGACGGGGTAGCGCTCTACGCGCCGCACAGCGACTACGGGGGCCCGGAGGGGCTGCGTCGCCTGGTGGACGCGGCCCATCGCGCCGGTCTCGCGGTCCTGCTCGACGTGGTCTACAACCACCTCGGGCCCGAAGGGAACTATCTCCGCGAGTTCGGCCCCTACTTCAGCGACCGGTATCGCACCGCCTGGGGTGAGGGATTCAACCTGGATGGCCCCGACAGCGACGAGGTCCGCCGCTACCTGGTGGACAACGCGGTGTACTGGATCGACGAGTTCCACCTCGACGGCCTCCGGCTCGACGCCGCCGACCGCATCGTGGATCTGAGCCCGGTCCACCTGGCCGAGGAGATCGGCGCGGCGGTGCATCGTCGGGCGGAGGCGCTCGGCCGGCGGACCCTCGTCATCGCGGAGATCGACAGCAACGATCCCCGCTGGGTGCGGCCGCGCGAGGCCGGCGGCTTCGGGCTCGACGCGCACTGGTCCGACGATTTCCATCACGCGGTGCACGTGGCGCTCACCGGCGAGCGGGGCGGATACTACGCCGACTTCGGCGGCGTGGGTCCAGTGGCGCGCGTGCTGGGCCGGCGCTATGTCCACGATGGCGGCTATTCGCCCTACCGCCGCCGCCGCCACGGACAGTCCGCGGAGGATCTGCCCGGAGACCGGTTCGTCGTCAGTGTGCAGAACCACGACCAGACCGGTAACCGCGCGGGCGGGGAGCGGCTGGCCACCCTGGTGGAGCCGGCCGGGGTGCGTCTGGCGGCCGCTATACTTGTGCTCGCGCCGTTCGTTCCGCTCCTCTTCATGGGGGAGGAGTACGCCGAGTGCAGCCCATTCCTGTATTTCGTCAGCCACGGTGATCCCGGCCTGATCGACGCGGTCCGGGAGGGGCGTCGTCGGGAGTTCGCTGAGTTCGGTTGGCAGGGCGAGGTCTCCGACCCTGGCTCCGAGGCGACCTTCACCGCTTCCCGCCCGCGGTGGGAGCGTGCGGACCAGCCCGCGCAGGCGGCGGTCCTCGCGCTCTACCGGGATCTGCTCCGACTTCGCCGGGCGGTTCCCCTGCTGCGGCCCGGCGCCGCCGAGCCCGTGGTTCGACACGACGAGAGGGAGGAGTGGGTGGTGATGCGACTGAGCGGGAAAGACCAGGTGTTGGACGCGGTCTTCAACTTCGCCACCGACTCGCGTGAGGTGCCCGGCCTGGCGAGTCCGGCGGATCTTCTGCTCGACACCGACGACCCACGCTACGGCGGCCAGGGGCGGGTCCGACACGACGAGCGATCTCGCACACTCCCGGCCCGCACCGCTGCGCTGCTGCGGAGCCGGCCGTGATCCGGGTCTGGCCCGGCGCGCCGGCTCCCCTCGGCGCGGTGTGGGACGGCGAGGGCACCAACTTCGCGATCTTCTCGGAGCACGCCTCGGCGGTGGAGCTCTGCCTCTTCGATCGCCCCGATGCCGGCCAGGAAACCGAGCGCATCACCCTCCGTGAGCGCACCGACCGGGTCTGGCACGCCTACCTGCCCGACGTTCGCCCGGGGCAGCTCTACGGCTATCGGGTGCACGGTCCCTGGGCTCCGGAGGACGGGCATCGCTTCAACCCGGCCAAGCTCCTCCTCGATCCCTACGCCCGAGCCATCAGCGGCACCATCCGCTGGAGCGACGCCCTCTCCGGCTACAGCATGGCGCCGCCGATGGAGCAGCGCGATCTCGTCCCCGACCCTGCCGACAGCGCCGCCGGGCTTCCCAAGGGCGTCGTCGTCGAGCCCGCCTTCAGCTGGAAGGACGACAAGCCGCCGCGAACGCCCTGGAACCGCACCGTCATCTACGAGTGTCACGTGAAGGGGATGACGATGCTGCACCCCGAGGTGCCCGAGTCCCTCCGTGGCACCTATCTCGGGCTGGCCACCGACCCGATGCTCGATCACTTCCTCTCGCTCGGCGTCACGGCGGTGGAGCTGCTCCCCATCCACCACTTCGTCACCGAGCGGCGGCTGCACGAGCTCGGGCTGGTGAACTACTGGGGCTACCAGTCCATCGGGTTCTTTGCGCCCGATGTGCGGTATGCCACCGGCGGGCTGGGACAACAGGTGGCCGAGTTCAAGACCATGGTGAAGCGGTTCCACCGGGTTGGACTCGAGGTCATCCTCGATGTGGTGTACAACCACACGGCCGAGGGCAATCACCTGGGTCCGACGCTGTGCTTCCGCGGCATCGACAACGGCGCCTACTACCGTCTCGACCCGGACCGGCGCCGCTACTACGTGGACTACACCGGTACCGGCAACACGCTCGACATCCGCCACTCGGGCACCATGCGGCTGGTGATGGACAGCCTGCGCTACTGGGTCGAGGAGATGCACGTGGACGGATTTCGCTTCGACCTGGCCCCGGTCCTGGCGCGGGACGCTATCGCGGTGAACCCCTTCGCGGAGTTCTTCGACCTGGTGCGCCAGGACCCGGTCGTGAGTCGGGTCAAGCTCATCGCCGAGCCCTGGGACCTCGGGCCGGACGGGTACCAGGTGGGCCGGTTTCCCATCGGCTGGGGCGAGTGGAACGGCAAGTACCGGGACAGCACCCGCCGCTTCTGGCGCGGCGATCCGGGCAAGGTGGGCGAGCTGGCCTCCCGGCTCGCCGGCAGCAGCGATCTCTTCGACGACAGCGGCCGCAGTCCCCTGGCCAGCGTCAACTTCGTCACCTGCCACGACGGCTTCACCCTGGCCGACCTGGTCAGCTATGAGTCGAAGCACAACGAGGCCAACGGGGAGGACAACCGCGACGGAAGCGACGACAACCTGAGCCGCCATTGGGGCGCCGAGGGGCCCACCGAGGCGGTGCACGTGGTGCGCATGCGCGAGCGAATCAAGCGCAACCTGATGGCGACCCTCGCCTTTTCGCAGGGCGTGCCCATGCTGTCCCACGGCGACGAGATCTGCCGCACCCAGCAGGGCAACAACAACGCCTATTGTCAGGACAATCCGATCAGCTGGGTGGACTGGCGGCTCACACCCCTGAAGAAGCAGTTCCTGGAGTTCACCCGCGCGGTCTTTGCGATCCGGGCCCGCAACCCGGTGCTGCGACGCCGCACGTTCTTTCGCCACGAGCCGGCGGCCCCGGGAGGGATGAAGGACCTCGCCTGGCTGCGCCCCGACGGCGCGGAGATGACGTCCGACGACTGGAACGATCCCGCGGCCCACGTCCTCGGCATGCTGGTCCGGGGGGAGGCCACCGACGAAGTAGACGAGCGCGGCCGGCGCCTCCTGGGCGAGGCGGTGCTCCTGCTGGTGAACGGGGGCGCCCGCTCCCGTCCCTTCGTGCTCCCCGCTCTCGACCGGCCGGGGGCCTGGGCCGAGATCATCAATACGGCCCATCCCCAGGTGCGCCCGGTGCGGCAGAATCTGGTCAACCTGGTCGCGCATTCCCTGATGCTGCTGCGACACGAGGCGCCGCGGTGAGCCGATGCCGGAGATCCTGGCCACCTACCGGCTCCAGCTTCACGGCGGCTTCACCCTCGCCGACGCGCGCGCGCTCGTTCCCTACCTGAGGCGCCTGGGCGTCAGCCATCTCCACTGCTCGCCGCTGCTCCGCTCCCGGCAGGGCAGCACCCACGGCTACGACGTGGTCGATCCCACCATGCTCGACCCCGAGCTCGGCACCGAGGCCGACCTGGCCGCGCTGCACCAGGCGCTGGCGGAGCAGGGGATGGGGCTCGTGCTCGACATCGTGCCCAACCACATGGCGGCCTCGCACGAGAATCCCACCTGGGAGGACGTCCTCACCCACGGCCCGGCGTCCCGCTATGCCCGCTGGTTCGATATCGAATGGCGCACCTCGGAGCCGGACCTGCGGAGCCGGGTGCTCCTGCCGGTGCTGGGGGACCCGCGGGCACATGCGCTCGAGCGGGGGGAGATCGCCCTCGTGGCGCAGCGCGGCGTGCCGCGCATCCGCTACTTCGAGCACACCTTTCCGCTGGACCCGTCGACGCTGCCCCTGGTGCTGCGTCCCGCGCTGGCGCGCTGCCGCGACCGGCTCGGCGCCGAGCACCCCCGCTGCACCGCCGTGGCTGAGGCGATCGACCGGCTGCGGCGGCTACCCCGGCGCACCACCCGTCTCACCGGCGCGGTCGAGCAGCGCCGCAGCGGCGCCGCGGAGGCGCTCGATCGGCTGAGGCTGGCGGCCGAAGACCCGGCCGTCGGGCGTGAGATCGAGGCCGCCGTCGAGGCCTTTGGGGCGGGGCCGGATGGACCCCTGCGGCTCGCCCGGCTGCTCGATGCGCAGGTCTACCGGCTGGTGCATTGGCGGCGCGCGGCGCGCGAGATCAACTACCGCCGGTTCTTCGACGTGAACGACCTCGTGGCGCTGCACATGGAGGATCCCGAGGTCTTCGCCCAGACCCACGCGCTGGTTCTCGACTGGTGTGCCCGAGGCTGGGTGGACGGCTTCCGGATCGACCACCCCGACGGACTGCTCGACCCGCGCGGCTACCTCGAGCGGCTGGCCGCCGCCGCGTTTCCCGGCGTGTCGGGGCAGCCGCCGATCTTCGTCGAGAAGATCCTCAGCCACGGCGAACACCTTCGCGCCGAGTGGCCCGTCGCGGGCACGACCGGCTACGACTTTCTCAATCTCGCGGAGGCGCTCTTCATCCCTGCGGAGGGCTACCGGTCACTCGAAGCCGACTACCGGCGCGTCATTCGGCAGCCGCTCACCTTTGCCGACCTGGTGCGGCAGGGAAAGCGCCTGGTACTGGAGACCTCGCTGTCGGCCGGAGTGCGACGGTTGGCGGAGCGGCTCCATCGCCTGGGCAGGGCGAGGGGGGAGGGTGTCGCCGTCCCGCCAGTCTCCGCGCTCGCCCGGGCGATCGGGGAGACCATCGTCGCGCTGCCGGTCTATCGCACCTACGTAGACGACCGCGCCCCGGCTCCCGGCGGCGAGGACCGGCGTCTCCTGTCCGATGCTATCCAGGAGGCGCGGGCACGAGGCCGCGCCGCCGCCGCGGCGCTGGACCTGCTGGAGGAGGCGCTCCTGGCGCCCGAGGGACCGATGCGCGCGCCGGAGCACGAGGGGGCGCGGCTTCGGCTGGTCCAGCGCTTTCAGCAGCTCAGCGGTCCGGCCGCCGCCAAGGGGGTGGAAGACACCGCCTTCTACGCCTATGCGCCGCTCCTGTCGCGCAACGAGGTCGGTGGCGGGCCGGAGGCGCCGCTCGATCGGGCGGTCGAGGAGTTCCACGCGGGCAATGCCGAGCGCGCGGCCCGCTGGCCACGATCGCTCCTCGCCGTCACCACTCACGACACCAAGCGCACCGCCGACGTGCGCGCCCGCCTCGACCAGCTGGCCGAGCGCGCCCAGGAATGGATGGAGCGCCTCGACCGGTGGCGGCGCATCAATGTCGCCTTCAAGAGCACGGTACGCGGCCGCCGGGTGCCCGACCCCGCCACGGTCCACCACCTGTTCCAGGCGATCCTTGGAATCTGGCCCCACGAGCCCCCGGCGGTCGGCACACTCGAGGACCTGCGAGCGCGGATCGATGGGTACATGCTCAAGGCGGCACGGGAGGCCAAGCGCCGCACCAGTTGGACCGATCCCGATTCCGGGTTCGAGGCGGCGCTCCAGGCGGACATCGCCGCCCTCTTCTCGCCGGCCAGGTCTCCCCGCCTGCTCGACGATCTGGAGCGCTGGGTGGCCACCATTGCACCCGCCGGCTGGTGGACGTCGGCCGCTCGCACCGTGCTGCATCTGGCGAGCCCGGGGATTCCCGACCTTTATCAGGGGGACGAGCTCGGGTTCCTCGCCCTGGTGGATCCGGACAACCGGCGTCCGGTGGATTTCGCCCGGCGAGTGTCGGTCCTGGACGAGCTCGAGCGTGAGTGGTCGGGCGCCCGCGAGGCGCGCCGTCGCTTCCTGCGCGGGCTGGTGGAGCAGCCGGAGGACGGGCGACTCAAGCTGCACCTGATCCGCCGGGCGCTCGCGGCCCGCCGGTCGCGCCCAGCGGCTTTCCGCTCGCGCACCTACCTGCCGCTGGCCGCCCAGGGGTCAGAGGCCGGGCGTGTCGTGGCGTTCGGGAGGGGCGATGGCCGCGACCGACTTCTCGTCGCGGTGCCTCGGCACCTCGGGTCGAAGGCCGTCGCGGGCTGGGCCGACACTGTGCTGCCGCTCCCGGCCGAGTGGCCGGCGCGGTGGACCTGCGCCTTGAGCGGCGAGCGTGTCGGCGCGAAGCACGGAGTCCTGCAGGTCGATGACCTCTTCGGCCTCCTCCCGGCCGCGCTGCTCTTGTCCGACGATTCCCACTGATGACCGGAGCCTCCATGCGTCTCGATCCCGTTGCCCCCGGTGCCGCCGTCTCGCTCTCGGACGAGGCCGCCCGCCCCGCTCACGACCATGACGTCGACAAGTCGGTGCTTCGGGAGCGCCTCGACGACCTCACCAAGAAGATCGACAGACTCCAGGAAGCCATGTTCGCGGAAGGGAAGCGAGCGCTGCTGGTGGTGCTCCAGGGACGGGACACATCGGGGAAGGACGGGACCATCCGCAACGTCTTCGGCCCGCTCGACCCCCAGGGCACGGTGATGACCGCGTTCAAGGCGCCGACCGAGCTGGAGCTCAAGCACGACTTCCTGTGGCGAGTGCACCAGGCGGTGCCGGCCAGTGGCATGATCGGGATCTTCAACCGCTCCCATTACGAGGACGTGCTCGTGGTCCGGGTGCGTCAGCTGGTGCCGGAGAGCGTCTGGCGGGAGCGCTACGAGCAGATCAACCGCTTCGAGCAGAACCTGGTCGAGACCGGGACCACGATTCTCAAGTTCTATCTCCACATCTCCCGCGGAGAGCAACGGGAGCGGCTGCTGGCCCGGCTCGACCAGCCGGAGAAGTTCTGGAAGTTCAATCCCGGCGATCTGGAAGACCGCAAACGGTGGGACGACTACACGGTGGCGGGGGAGGAGATGCTGGCCCGGACCAGTACGAAGGCGGCTCCCTGGTACGTGGTGCCGGCGGACCGGAAGCCGGTCCGCGATGTGCTGGTGGCGGAGACGGTGGTGGCGGCGCTGGAACGGATGGACCCCAAGTATCCGAAGCCGGTCGGCGATCTCGAAGCCTGGCGCCGGGAGCTGGGCTGAGCCTCAGCTGCGCCCGTCTGGACCCACCAGGACGTAGGTGATCGTGCTGCCCGTAATGAAGAACGGCGCGCGAGTGCCCATGTGCAGCCTGAGGCTGCGGGCCAGTCGGGCATTGGAGGCATCGACCACGACGCCTACCTGCATGCCGCCGCTCGGCCCGCCGCCGGGAGGCACGAAGTTCTCCCAGTCGAGGGTGTACTCTGGTTTGCTGAAGCTGAAGCTCGTCGACATGTAGGGGACGAGCTGGGCCGGCATGAGGCCCGGTCCGGCATCGGGGGCCCAGTGGCCGGTCTCGTAGTACCCGGTGTAGGCGGCCAGCCTGATGGCTTCCAGATCACCCACGACCTGGGCCGACATCGCCCGATAGCGCAGGTCGATGTACTTGAGCACCGCCAGCCCCGACAGGATGCCGATCACCGCGCAGACGACCAGCAGCTCGATGAAGGTGAAGCCCCGGCGCCCGCGCATCATTGCGCCCTCCGCGCGATGACCTCGAAGCTCCGCCCGATGAACGTCGCGAGCACATCCCGCGAGGTCAGCTTGAGCTCGAGGGTGCCCTGGGTCGCCGTCATTCTCCAGCCGGTCCCGATCCGGGTGTACACGATCCCGTCGCCGTACGCTCCGGCCTCCGACAGGGTCTCGGGAAGACGGCTGTTCTGCTGGTAGAACCGCTGGATGTGCTGGGCGGCGTTGGCCATCCCGATCCGCAGGCTGGCTTCCTGGACCTCGGTCGATTCCGGTGCGCCGACCGAGGGGAAGAGCCAATCGGGGCGCTCGATGAGGAGATAGGCACAGAGGACCATCGTGAACGCGGCCGAAGTCCACACGAACGCGCGGCCTCGCCCGCGCGCGGCCCGCCGTGCTTCGGCATTCCGCAGCTCCGTTTCGCGCGTCTCGGCCTGGTGCTTGAGAACGGTGTCGTAGGCCTCGAGCAGGGCCTGCTTCTCCGCCGAGGCGGTGCGGGCCGGAGGCTGCGGCTGGGTCGGTGCGGTCTCCTGGCTCATGGCATCCTGGCCCTTGGCGTTGTCGCGCTCAGGGCGACAGAGTCTCGCCCTCGAGCGCCCGCTCCACCACGTCGGGAAAGGTCCGGATGTCGATCGGCTTGGTGATGTAGCCGTCGAATCCCGCGCCGAGCGCGCGCTCCCGGTCTCCGCGCATGGCGTGCGCGGTGAGGGCAACGACCCTCAGGGACCGGTAGGGGGAATCCCGGATCTCCTGCAACAGGGCGAAGCCGTCCCGGGCCGGCAGCTGAATGTCCATCAGCACCAGCACCGGATCGGTGCGCGCGATCGTCTCCAGCAGCCCGTCACCACCCGGCAGCCCCGTTACCTCGTGTCCCCGCAGGGTCAGGAGGGTCCGGAACAGCTTCATGTTGTCGGGACTGTCTTCGACGATCAGGATCTTCGCCACTGTCTCACCATTAGGGGCAAGAAGTACGCCACCGTCCAGGCAAACGCCACGCCAACGCTCGGGCTCCTGGCCCGCGGGCGAGCCGTCAAGCGTTAGGACCCCATGTGCTTAGGTATCGGGGTACCGGCGAGACCATTCCTCCGACTCCCAGCCCTGGGCGTGGCCGCGGCGCTGCGTTGAGATTCGCTAAGTATCGCGGTACAATGCGCCCCGTGACGATCACATCCTGCGACTGATTCGTGCGCCCATCATCCCTCGCGGTGATTGGACTGGGTGCCATCGGCGGGTCGCTCGCCTGGCAGGCTCGCCGGGCCGGAGTCGCCCGTGTCGTGGGGTACTCGCCCTCCCGGGCCGAGGCGGTCGAGGCGTTGAAGGCGTCCGCCATCACCGAAGTG
This sequence comes from Gemmatimonadales bacterium, assembly GCA_035688895.1. Classification (GTDB taxonomy): domain Bacteria; phylum Gemmatimonadota; class Gemmatimonadetes; order Gemmatimonadales; family GWC2-71-9; genus CAVVWJ01. Next base: position 933 of record DASSML010000123.1, on the reverse strand, counting down.
GCCGACACTCCCGGGCGCGCGGTCCGGGGCGCGGATCTCGTGGTGCTGGCCGTCCCACCTCGGGCGACCATCGATCTTATCGGCCGACTCGGCCCCGCGCTCGAGCCGGGGGCGGTGCTGACGGACGTCTGCAGCGTCAAGCAGCCGGTCATGGCTCGCGCGGCTGAGGCCGCGCTGGCTACCCGGTTCGCCGGAGCCCACCCCTTGGCGGGGACTCACGACTCCGGGTTTCAGGCCGCCCGGCCCGACCGGCTCCGGGGTTGTGTCGTCTATGTGTGCGAGCTGCCCAACGGAGGCGACCGGCCCGCGCGCGGCGTGATGGGGTTCTGGCGCGAGGTGCTCGAGGCCGAGCCGATCCTGATCGACGCGGCCGCGCACGACCGCCAGCTCGCCTGGACCAGCCACTTGCCCCAGGCCGTGGCCTACGCGCTGGCGCACGCGCTCGCCGAGCGGCGGTTGGGTGGCGTTTCCTTCGGGACGGGAGCCCGGGACACGACCCGGTTGGCGGGCAGCAGCCCCGAGATGTGGCTCGACATCCTGCTGCTGAACCGTCCGGCGCTGGACGAGGCGCTGGAGCGCACCGGCGCTGCCCTGGGCGAGCTGCGGGCGCTGCTCGCCGCCGGCGACGCGGAGGGCCTGGAGCGCTATCTCGCGGACGCGCGGGACTTCCGTCGGGGGATGGACCGGTGAAGGTCGGAGGCCGGGTCCGGGTCCCCGGCGACAAGAGCATCACCCATCGCGCGCTGCTGTTCGCCGCGATGGCCCGCGGAACCACGCACGTGGGCGGCGCGCTGACCTCGCTCGATGCCCGGTCCACCGCCCGGGTGCTGCGCCTGCTGGGTGCGACCATCAGCCCGCTGCGCCCCGACATGGTGGTCACCGCAACCGGCGCCGGGCGTCTCCGCCGGCCGGAGCGAACCCTCGACTGCGGCA
>DASSML010000122.1:0-3355 GCA_035688895.1 Gemmatimonadales bacterium | reverse complement strand
CGCCCGATCCGCGGGTCACCGGGGTTCCCTCCACCAAGGGCGCGTTGTGATCGTAGTGGTGGATTACGGGGTCAACAACCTCAAGAGCGTGGTCCGCGCGCTCGCGGCCGGGGGGCACGACGCCACCCTCACCACCGATCCCGAGATGGTTCGTCGAGCCGACCGGGTGCTGGTGCCCGGCGTAGGGAACTTCGGGCAGGGCTCGCGGACACTCCGGGAAACCGGACTCGGCCCCGCGGTCGCGGATGCCGCGCGCGCCGGCCGGCCGGTGATGGGCATCTGCCTCGGCCTCCAGCTCCTCTTCCAGCGGAGCGAGGAGGCCGGCGACGCGGAGGGCATCGGGCTCCTGCCGGGACGGGTCCGGCGTTTCGTCACGACCCTGCACGTGCCCCACGTGGGTTGGGCGCGGGTGGATCTCACCGAAGCGGGACGCCGCCACGCGGTGCTGGCGCCGGTTTTCCGGGACGGGCCGCGGTTCTTCTATCATGTGCACAGCTATCATCCGGCGGATGTGCCGGCGACGGCCGTGCTGGGAACCGGGGAGTACGGCGAGGTCTTTCCCACCCTCGTGGGTGAGGGCAACGTGGTCGGGGCGCAGTTTCACCCGGAGAAGTCTCAGCGCGCCGGCATCGAGCTGCTCGACGCGTTTGCGCGGTGGTCTCCGTGACCAGCGTACGGGTGTCGCTGGTGGACCTGTACGTCCTCAGGGGCGCGGGGCCGACCCTCGAGTGCCTGACGCTCCGCCGCGCGGCGGGCGGACGCTGCCCGGGCTCCTGGGAAACGGTGCACGGCCACATCGAGCCCGGCGAGCGGCCGTCCGAGGCGGCAGAGCGGGAGCTGCGGGAGGAGACCGGCCTGGTCCCGCTGCGGCTGTACAACCTGAGCCGGGTCGAGCTGTTCTATCAGCATCGTCAGGATGAGGTCGCCCTGGTGCCGGTGTTCGTTGCCTTCGTCGGGCCGGAGGGCGAGGTGGCGCTGAGCGGCGAGCACGACCGGTCGGAGTGGCTGCCGGTGGCCGAGGCCGGACGCCGGCTGGCCTGGCCGCGCGAGCGGCGCGGGTTGGAAGATGCGGTCGCGCTGCTCGGCGAGGGCTCCGCCGGGCCGGTAGAGGACGTGCTCCGGATATGTTAGCCCGGCGGATCATCCCCTGCCTCGACGTGTCGGGGGGGCGAGTGGTGAAAGGCGTCCACTTCGAGGCCCTGCGCGATGCCGGCGACCCGGTGGAGCAGGCCACCCGTTACGACGCCGAGGGCGCCGACGAGCTCGTCTTCCTCGACATCTCGGCGAGCCCGGACGAGCGGCGGACCACGCTCGACATGGTGGCGCGGGTGGCGGAATCGATCTTCATTCCCTTTACCGTGGGCGGCGGCATCCGCTCGGTGGCCGACGCGGGCTCGGCGCTTCGGGCGGGGGCGGACAAGGTGTCGGTCAACACCGCCGCGGTCCGCTCTCCCGAACTGGTCTCGAGCCTCGCGGACAGCTTCGGCAGCCAGTGCGTGGTGGCGGCGGTGGACGTCCGCCGCAGCAACGGGCGCTTCGCGGTCGTGGTGAACGGCGGCCGGGAGGAGACCGCGCTCGAGGCTTTGGACTGGATCCGTCGGCTGGAGCAGCTCGGCGCGGGCGAGATCCTGCTGACATCGATGGACCGCGACGGAACCGGGGCAGGGTACGACCTGGACCTGCTGCGCGCGGCATCGGGCGTCACCGGCATTCCGATCATCGCGTCCGGGGGCGCCGGAGAGCTGGCGCACCTGGCCGAGGCGCTGGAGGCGGGAGCCCACGGCGTCCTCGCGGCGACCATCTTTCACTATCAGGGCTCCTCACTGCCCGAGGCGCGGGCATTCCTCCGCGCACGGGGATTTCCGGTCCGACCATGATCGGCGCGCTCTTCCTCCTTCTCTCCGCGGCCACCGCCGCCGCGCCCTGCCTTCGGCCGACTCGCGCCGGCACCCAGGTACAGGGCGAGGTGCGGGTCTGCCCCGGACGCTACCGCATCGCCGATCCGGGCGAGCGCGGAGTCATCATCGTCGCTGCATCGGGTACCCGCCTCGACCTCACCGGCGTGGTGATCGAGAGTGGCGATTCGGTGCCCGGTCGCTATTTGGGCATCGGCATCGCCAGCCGGAATGTCGACGGCGTCGCGGTGGTGGGCGGCACCGTCCGCGGCTACCGGATCGGGATCCGATTGGAAGGAGGCCGGGGGCACCGGGTCATCGGCACGGCCCTCTCGGGCACCCGGACCCTCCGGTCGTCGGAATCGGCCGACAGCCTGGAGCGGCTGGACCCGGTGCACCTCGAGGTCTTCCAGGACTACGGGTCCGGGCTGGTGCTGGCGCGCACCTCGTCCGCCATCGTGACCGGCGTGAGCTCGCGGGGGAGTCAGAACGGAATCAGCCTGCTGGAGACGCGGGACTCGTACCTCGCCGACAACGACGTGAGCGGCAACAGCGGGTGGGGTATCCATCTCTGGCGCTCGTCCCGGAACACGATCGTGCGGAACCTGGTGGACCACACGGTGCGCTGCGCTCCTCCGGCCGCCGACTGCGGCGCGGCGGCGATCCTGATCCGCGAAGGAAGCGATTCGAACACGGTGGGCGACAACGATCTCACCGCATCGAGCACCGGGCTCCGCCTGGGCGCGGGCCACCCCAACGAACGGCCGTCGCGCTCCAACCTGATCTATCGCAACACGGCGTCCGACGCCTCCGGGGCGGGATTCGCCGTCGGGTCGTCGTGGAACGCCCTGCTGCTCGACAACCGGGCGGACAGCTCCGCGTTCGGATTTCTGCTGCGGAACGCGGCAGGGTGCACCATTCGCGGCAACACGGTGATCGGCGCGCGCACCGCCGCGATCGCCGGAGAGCACAGCGCGGACGTCCGGATCGAGTCCAACGTGCTGCTCGAGGCGCCGGTCGGGGTGCTGGTGTCGGCCCCGCGCGCGGGCGGTCCGCCCAGCCGGGGCTACCGGATCGACGACAACGTGATCACCCGGATCGCGCAGGGGATCGTGCTGCAGGGCACGACGGGCAGCCGGTTGCGGGGGAACGTGCTCGACGGGGTGGGGGACGGAATCGTGGTGGACGGCACCGGCCACGCGACCGAGGTGACGGGGAACGTGTTCCTCCGCACCAGTGGGTGGTTCATCGACGCGCCGGACCTGGCGGCGGGAGGGAACTACTGGGCGACCGCGGACGCCTCCGCCGCCTCGGCCCGGGTGCGCGGACGGATCAGCGTGCTTCCGTGGCGGCCGGCGAGCGTGGCGGGGTACTAGCGAAGACCTCCGACGCTACGGCGTGCAGGTCCCGCAGGTTGAAGGGCTTCCGCAGGCGTCGCACGCTCTCCTGCGCCGCGAGCT
>DASSML010000121.1:0-7833 GCA_035688895.1 Gemmatimonadales bacterium | reverse complement strand
AGCTGAGTGTCGCCCTGGCGGCTCCGGCTCATCGCGGGGACCAGCTCGTCGGCCTCGTTGCGGAGCAGGATGGTGACCCGATCCACCGACATCACCTGGAACGTCATGTCGGCCACCCGCCGGAGCAGGCGGTCGAGGTCCAGCTCGGAGGAAAGCTTCTGGGCCACTTCCAGCAGCAGGGAGAGCTTGCGCGCCTGCCGTTCCGCCGCTGGCGCCGCGTCCACCCGGAGCTGTCCGGCCGGCGGGCCGTCCCGGCTGGTGATGCCCGGCGGCACTCCGCCGCTCACCACCAGCTGGCGCACGATCTGCCCGCCCTGCGGCCCGTGATCCGGCTGGAGCGGCGGATGCTGCAGCGGCGCGGGCAGGTGGGGCGCGGGGTGGTCGTCGGACGACTTCCCGGTGCGGAGCCGGTAGGTGACCTTGCCGAAGGTCACCGAGTCGTTGGCGTTGAGGTGCCCGCTCTCCACCCGGGCGCCGTTGATGCAGGTCCCGTTGGAGGAGCCGAGGTCGGTGACGTCCACCCCGTCGTCGCTGACGACCAGCTCGGCGTGCCGGCGGGAGATGGTCGGGTCGTAGATCGCGATGTCGCTCGCCACGCCCCGTCCGACGACCAGGCTCCGCCCCGGCGGGATCTCGAAGCTCTGGTCCCCGGTGGCGCTGACGAGCCGGAAGGCGGGCATGGAGGGACGGTAGGGCGGACTGGGGATGAGGGCAAGGGTGCGTGGACGGTCGGACAGACGGACGGTCGGACAGACGGACGGTCGGTCAGATGGGACAGGCATACGCGCGGTTCGGGAGTGAGTCCGGATGCCCCGCCCGTTTTCACCGTGAGCCGCGGGTCTATGCCACCGGATGCGAGCGCTGGGTGCCACGCCGCGCCGGCTCCCTCCTGAGCTTCTGGTATGGAAACCCACGAACAGCTCGAGGCATGGCGTATGGCCCATCGGTTGACCTTGGAGGTCTATCAAGCCACCGACCGGTGGCCGAGATCGGAGCGTTACGAGCTGACGACCCAGGCCAGGAGAGCGGCCATCTCGGTGCCGGCGAACATTGCGGAGGGTGTGGCCAGGAGGGGATCGCGTGAATTCAGGCGATTTCTCGACATCGCCCGGGGCTCGTTGGCGGAGCTGTCGTATCTCCTGGTACTCGCGAGAGATCGAGGTCTGCTAGAGGAGCGCGAGTGGCGCCCTCGACGAACTACGCAACGAGGTGGGCAAGTTGACCTGGGGTCTGCTTCGAGCGCTGAGAGCCAGGATTGGTCGGGCCTAGCTCTCCACCGAATCAGTGAGAGTCGGTATCCGCCCGTCCGTCTGTCCGCCCGTCCGTCTGGCCGACCGTCCGCCTGTCCGCCTGTCCCGCCCGAGCCAGCGCGAGGGCCAGCATCACCGCCCTCGCCTTCGCCTCCGTCTCCCTCCACTCGGACTCCGGATCCGAATCCGCCACGATGCCGGCACCGGCCTGGACCCAGGCGCGGCCGCCGCGCATCACGCAGGTGCGGATGGCGATGGCGGTGTCGAGCGTGCGGGCGCCCCAGCCGACGTAGCCGACCGCGCCGGCGTAGGGACCTCGGCGGGTGGGCTCGAGCTCGTCGATGATCTGCATCGCGCGCACCTTGGGCGCGCCGGAGACGGTGCCGGCAGGGAAGCAGGCGGCCAGCGCGGCCAGCGCGTCGAGCTCCGGGCGGAGACGGCCGCGGACCTCGCTCACCAGATGCATCACGTGGGAGTAGCGCTCGATCGTCATGAAGGCGGTGAGCCGTACCGAGCCGAACTCCGCCACCCGGCCGACGTCATTGCGGCCCAGGTCCACCAGCATGAGATGCTCGGCGCGCTCCTTGGGATCGGCGGCCAGCTCGGCCGCGAGGACCGCGTCCTGCGCCGCGTCGGCGCCGCGGGGCCGGGTGCCGGCGATGGGACGCAGCGTGACCTCGCCGTCCTCCACCCGCACCAGGATCTCGGGGGAGCTGCCCAGCACGTGGATGTCGTCGCAGTGGAGAAAGTAGAGATACGGCGCCGGATTGAGCGCGCGGAGGTAGCGGTAGGCCAGGAACGGGTCGGGCGCCTCGAGATCGAGCCGCCGGCTCAGCACCGTCTGGAAGGTATCTCCCGCCGCGATGTATTCCTTGATGCGCCCCACGTCCGCCTTGAACCGCGCGTCGGCATAGGGGCTCTGCATGGCCGGCAGCGCGGGTGCGCTCACCATCTGCAGCGGCCCCACGGTGCTCGGCGCCGCCAGCCGCTCGAGCCAGCGGTCGATCCGCCGCTCGGCGTCGTCGTACAGCTGCCGCAGTTCGGCGTCGGTTCCCGCGCCGCCGCGCCCGTGCTCCCCCGCGCCCACTTCCGCCGTCGCGATCACCGTCGCCCGATTGAACAGATTGTCCAGCACCAGCAGCGTGTCCGCCACCATCACGATGGCGTCGGGCAGGTCGCGGTCGTCGGGTGGCGCGTCCGGCAGGTCTTCGATGGTGCGGACCACGTCGTAGCCAAGGTAGCCCACCGCGCCGCCGGTGAAGCGGGGCAGACCCGCCACCTCGACCGGCGGGTAACGGCGCATCGTGCGGCCGAGGTGCTCGAGGGGCGCGATGGCGCGCTCCACCACCGTCCACGCCTCGCCTGGACGCCAGCGGGCCACCTCGCGTCCCCGATAGCGGAAGACCTCGCGCGGCTCGGTGGCGAGAAAAGTGTAGCGGGCCCAGCGCTCGCCACCCTCGAGCGACTCCAGCAGGAAGCCGTAGGGGCCGCGGTGCAGCTTGGCAAATGCGGTTACCGGGGTATCGCCGTCGAGCACGACCTGGCGGGTGACGGGAACCATCCCCCCGCCGTGTCGTGCCCGGGCGACGAAGTCCTCGTACCCCGAGTTCATCGCGCCGCCGCCGCCAGGAACCGGCCGGTCGTGGTGATGTCGGCCCGAAGCACGTCGCTCGCCGGCCGGGTGGAGGGAAGGAGGGCGAGCTGGCTGTCGCTCCGCACCTGCCCGACGGCGAGGGCCCGCTCGAAGACCGCGTCGGCGCCGAACAGCTCGCGCGCGCGCGTCGGGGCGGTGAAATAGCGGGCGTAGTTGAAGGACACCGAGGCCTCGCTCTTGAGCGGCAGGCTGGTGGACAGGTCGAGGCCATACACGCCGGGCCGCGGGCGCACCTCCGCCCGCACCGGCCGGCCGCTGTCCGCGAAGGCGTTTGCCGGGAAATCCACCTCAGCAAAGACGATGTTCTCCGGCGGTCCGTGTCGCAGGACGATCACCCGCCGCTGGCCAGTCACGAACTCGACCACCGTGTCGTGAGGCGGCGGACCCGCGGTCTCGAGCACGATCGCCTGCGCCATCGGGACCACCCGCACCGGCACCGCCGCCTCGGCGCCGTGGCCGGCCGCGCGACCGCCGCACGCCGCGAGCCCGAGCGCGAGCCCGCTTGCCCGCCTCCTGAGCCTCCGGGATATTGCGGTCATCGAGTCCCCGACCATGCGAGGTCCGTATTGCCCAGTGAACGGTGCCCCACGTGTCCGGCGGCGCCGCTCCTGGCTCTGCTCGTCCTCGCGGCACTGCCGGCGCCGCTCGCCGGCCAGGCCTGGAACGCGCCGGACGCGCTCGCGCTGGTCCGTCGCGCGGTGGAGCGCCGCGCCGAGGTGCAGGCCGATGCCATGCTGCGGAGCTATCGAACCCGGGCCCACGGGTTCGTCTTCTTTCTGGCCCAGGTGGGAGAGGGCCTGACCGAGCCCCCCCGCCTGGTGAAGGCCGACGAGCTCGACGTGGAAGTGTATTGGCAGGCCCCGGACCGGAGCAAGCAGGTCATCAGCGGCTGGCGCGACGGCGCGTTCCTTCCCACCGACATCCACTACCATCGCGACCATCTGGGGATCGTCACCAACGACTTCGGCGACGTGATCCGGATCGGTGAGGGCGACGAGGTGCGCGACGTCCCCCACCCGCTTTCGCCGGCCGGCCCCGAGCTCTACGACTACGCGCTGGGCGACTCCCTCGTCATCCGCACCGGCCCCGACGCGATCCGGGTCCGCCGGGTCGAGGTCCGCCCGCGCGACTTCCGCCGGCCGATGGTGGTGGGCACCCTCTATCTCGACGCCGAGACGGCGGCGCTGGTACGCTTCCGCTTCAGCTTCACTCCCTCGGCCTACCTCGACCGCCAGCTGGAAGACATCAGCATCGTCCTCGAGAACGGACGCTACGAGGGGCGCTACTGGCTTCCCTATCGCCAGGACGTGGAGATCCGGCGGCGCACCACCTGGCTCGACTTCCCCGCCCGGGGGATCATCCGGGCCCGCTGGGAGATCGGCGACTACGACCTGAATCCGGCGCTGCCCCAGAGCCTCTTCACCGGCGTCCCTATCGGCGGCCTGCACTCGCCCCAGCCCGATACGGGCCAGTGGGCCCGGCCGCTGGCTGACGCGGTGGCCGGTGTCGCCCAGCCGGTGACGGAGCAGGACATGGACGCGCTGCGGGCGGAGGCCGAGCGGATCGCCGGGGCGCGGGTGCTGAGCGGGTTGCCGGCCAGCCGGCCCGCCATCGGGGCGGTGAGCGACCTGGCCAAGGTGAACCGGGTCCAGGGCCTCGCCCTCGGGATCGGCGGAGTGCTCGGCCTGTCGGAGCGGCGGGTCGAGCTGCGGCCCTCGATCGGCTACGGGACGGCGGACGAGCGGGTGACGGGCGGTCTGTCGGTGTCGCTCGGCCAGGGGGCGACCCAATTGACGGCCTTCGCCGAGCGCCAGCTCCGTGACATCAGCGATCAGCCGGTCATCGCGCCGATCCTCAACTCCTTCACCGCGCAGGAATCGGGAAACGACTACGGCGACTACGTGCTGCTCGAGCGTGCCGGGCTGGGCCTCCGGCGCCGGCTGAGCGGCCGGAGCTCGCTCACCGTGGAGCTGGTGGCGGAGGAGAGTCACTCGGTCTCGACGGCCGCCACGCCGGCCAACGGAGAGTATCGCGCCAACCCTCCCCTCGGTGCCGGCAGCCTTGGGATCGCGCGGGTCGCCCTCGAGCGGGCCAGCGGCGGGATGGCGGTACGGAACGACCTGCAGGGCCGGCTCGCGGTCGAGGGTGGCCAGGGTGACACCGACTATCTGCGGGCCACGGTGGAGGGACGCTGGCTCACCGGGGCCGGCAAGGGGGGGCTGCTCACCCGGGTCTATGCGGGCGTCGGCACCGACGGCGTCCCCGCCTACCGCAGCTTCGTGCTCGGCGGGCGCGGGACGCTGATGCCCGAGCCGTTCCGGGCCTATGGCGGCCGCTCGGCCGCACTGGCTCAGGTCGAGTGGCGGCTGGATCTCCCGGCGCCCGCGATCGGGCTCGGCTCCTTCGCCAGCACCGGCCGCCGGATGACCCTCGCTCCCTTCCTCGCCGCCGGGTGGGCCGACCGCCCGCTCGACGGGCTTCCCTGGTCCTCCAGCGACGGGGTGCGGCCGGTCGCGGGGGTGGCGCTCGAGTGGTTCATGCGGTTGCTCCGGGTGGAGACGGGGGTGGGGCTGCGGGACGGGCGGGTCGGGATCACCGTGGATATCAACCGGGATTGGTGGGGGGTGCTGTAGGCTTGGCTGGCCGTCGGTGCTTCGGGCGGGGATCGTGCGGCCGTTCACGAAGACACACAGGACACGAAGGGCTCATGGGTCGGACTGACAAGCGTCGCATGCCGCGCTCGAACGGTTCCCTCGGGGATTTTTGGTGGGTGTGTTGTCCAGGCTTGGCTGTTTGTTTGCACTCGTGATGCCGGTCGAACGCACCCACAAACAACTTCTCCCGGAACCATTCCCACGCGGAATGTGGCGATGCCGATGCCCCCAAGGAGCCCTGCGTGGCCTTCGTGCTTCGTGGTGCACGGCCGCACCATCGCCGCCCGAAGCATCCGGACTTAACCGAACCCCCAGCCCGCCATTAGATTAAGCCCGATAGGATCACCCCACGTTTCGCCCACGCACGAGCCCCCGGCATGCAGTTCATAGACGAATGGCTGGTCCCCACCCTCGAGCCGATGCTGCCGGCCGACGGCTTCGCGGCGCTCCGCCAGGAAGTCACCCCGGCGCCTGGATCGCTGTGGGAGACCGCGGTGCAGCGGAAGCTGATCAGCGACGAGCAGGTGCTCAACGCCATCGCGACCCGGTTCCGCCTTCCGGTGGCGAACATGTCCCGCATCGACCCGCGGGCGGTGCAGACCGTGCCCGAGCAGATCGCCCGGCGGTACAACATCGTCCCGGTGGGGCAGACCGACTCCTACCTCGAGATCGCCACCGCCAACCCGTTCGACCTCGACGCCGAGAAGGCGCTTGCCTTCGCCACCGGCCGGGAGGTGCGGATGCTGCTGGCCTCGCCGGGGATGATCCGCTATCAGCTGGATGAGGTATACCGCGGCAGCGACGAGGTGGTCTCCCGTCTGCTCGACGGCATGGGCGGCGAGCTCGAGGTCAAGGAGCTGAGCGACGACGACGACGACGGGGCGATCAGCGCCGAGCAGGCCAGCCAGCGGCCGATCATCCGGCTGGTCGACATGATGCTCGCCGACGGCGTCGCCAGCCGCGCCAGCGACATCCATGTCGAGCCGATCGAGGGCGGGGTAGCGGTGCGCTACCGCATCGACGGCGTGCTGCGCCAGGTGATGAAGGTGCCGAGAAACGCCGGGCTGCCTCTCATTTCCCGGATCAAGATCATGTCCGGGCTCGACATCGCCGACCGCCTGCGGCCGCAGGATGGGCGCGCCCGGGTCTCCATCGGCGGGGACCCGATCGATCTCCGCGTCTCCACGCTTCCGGCCTCGCTGGGCGAGAAAGTGGTGATCCGGATCCTGAGCCAGCGCGCCACCGTCCTCGACCTCAACGCGCTGGGCATGCACGAGGACGAGCAGCGGGCTCTGCAGAGGCTGCTCAACCACAAGGAAGGGATCGTCCTCGTCACCGGACCCACCGGCTCGGGCAAGACCACCACGCTCTACTCGGCGATCCGCCTGATCCAGAACCCGGGCGTGAACATCGTGACGGTGGAGGACCCGGTGGAGTACCGGCTGGGGCAGAACATCGTGCAGGTCCAGGTGCACGACAAGGCGGGACTCACCTTCGCTTCCGCGCTGCGCTCGATCCTCCGGCAGGACCCCGACGTCGTGCTCATCGGCGAGATCCGCGATCAGGAAACGGCGCAGATCGCGCTGCAGGCGTCGCTCACCGGTCACCTGGTGCTCTCCACCCTCCACACCAACGACGCGGCCAACGCGGTGACCCGGCTGGCGGACATGGGCATGGAGGCGTACAAGATCGCCTCCGCGCTTCGCGGTGTGGTGGCGCAACGGCTCATGCGGCGGCTCTGCACGGTATGCCGGGTGACGAGTGACGAGCCCGTGCCCGAGCGCGCGGCGAGATTCATCCCCGCCGGCGCCCGGCTGTACAAGGCGGTCGGGTGTCCCGAGTGCGCCATGACCGGGTACCGGGGCCGCTTCAGCATCGTCGAGGTGCTGAGCATCAACCCCCAACTCGAGCGCGCCATCGGCCAGGGCGCCACGGCCGACCAGATCGCGCGGGATGCCCGCGGCAACGGCATGGGCTCGCTCTGGGAAAGCGGCCTGCGGCACGTGCTGGCCGGCGAATCCACCCTGGAAGAGCTGCTTAGGGTCACCGATGTCCCCGCGGAAACGGAGCCGGCCCGCGGCCCCCGCCGGGAGGGCGCGCCGACCCGCCCGGCCCGCGCCGCGCCCGCCCCCGAGGCCTCCCCTCCGCCGGCCTCCCCGGCGCCGGTGGCGGGGTCGCCGTCCGAGCTCGTGGCCGACTTCGATCTGCTGGACATGGAAGACCGCGACGACACCGGCACCAAGGAGCCCGCCACCCGGGGCGCCGGGACGACGGT
>DASSML010000120.1:0-7586 GCA_035688895.1 Gemmatimonadales bacterium | reverse complement strand
ATCGCGCCGGATCGGTGGGAGAGCTATTGCGCGCTGCTGACGGAGCTGGAGAGCGCGCCTAGAGATTGGGAGTAGCCGCTTTTCTCGTCCACCGGTCCCGATCCCGGCTCTCGACCTTCGCCATCATCCGCTCGAACGCCTGGTCGAGATCGATCCCCTCCCGGTTGGCGATGCAGATCAGCACGAAGAGAATATCCGCCAGCTCCATGCCGAGGTCGCCCTCGGCCTCGTCCTTCTTCTTGGTCTTCTGTCCGAAGCGGTGGTTGATCTCGCGGGCGAGCTCCCCGACCTCCTCCGTCAACCGGGCGAGGTTGGTGAGAGGATGGAAGTAGCCTTCCTCGAACTGGCTGATCCAGGCGTCGACCCGGCGCTGGTCTTCGGTGAGGGACATGGGCGGGGTGTTCTAGCCTCGGGGCGGTTGCCGGCCCAGGGCATCGATCAGCGCCCGCATGAACTGCGGCAGATCGGCCGGCGTGCGGGATGAGATCAGGTTTCCGTCCACTACCACCGGACTGTCCTCCCAGAGCATGCCGGCGTTCACCAGGTCGTCCTTGATGGCGCCGACGCTGGTGCCGCGCTTGCCCCGCACGATGCCGGCCGAGATCGGCACCCACCCGGCGTGACAGATGAAGGCGACCGGCTTGCCGGCCTCGAAGATTTCGCGGGTGAGCTGTAGCAGCTTGGGCGAGCGGCGCATGATGTCGGGTGCGTAGCCGCCGGGGATCACGAGCCCGTCGAACCGGCCGGACGAGATCTCGTCCACGCTGGTATCCACGGTAAGCGGGTACCCGCGCTTGCCCTGATAGGTCTTCTCGCCGGTGCCGGCCACCACGGTCCGGGCTCCCTCCTCCTCCAGCCGGATCTTGGGGTACCAGAGCTCGAGGTCCTCGTAAAGAGGGCCGGCGAAGAAGAGGACGGTGCGGCCGGTGAGAGGCATGAGGGGAAGATGGAGGGGAAGGGACAAAGGGGAAGGGTGAAGGGGCGAAATGCGACGCTCACCTTTCCCTCTTCTCCTTTCCCCCTACCTTTCCCTCACCCTTAGCCCCTCCCGACCATGCGCCCCCGCGACCGTATCCTCGCCAACCTCGAGTCGATCTACCGCGAATCCTACGACCGCGCCCGGACGTCCGGCGACGACGGTCGGATGATCGACCTCGAGAGCGCCTACATGCGCGACCAGCTCATGCTGGAGATCCTGCTCGACATCCGCGACCTCTTTGCGGTGGCCCCCGCGGCATCCGGCGGCAGCGCCCTGGAGCAGCTCGAGGCCATCCGCCGGCTCACCAAACTTCGCTGAGATTTTCGATGCTGCCGCTGGGCAACTACCGACCCGCACTCGCCGCCTCCCTCCTTTTCCTCACGGCCTGCGGGTCGGGCGGGAGCGCGACCTCGCGCGCCGACGATCCCGCCGACCTGGTGGTGTACGGCCGGGTCTGGACCGGCGACAGCGCCCGCCCCTGGGCCTCCGCCGTCGCCATCCGGGGCGATCGGATCGCCGCCGTCGGCGATAGCGCCGAGATCGCCCGCCTGGTGGGGCCCGCGACCCGTACCCTGAGCAGCGGCGCCGGGCTCGTGACCCCCGGGTTCATGGACTCCCACACCCACTTCATCGACGGTGGGATCCAGCTCGCGAGCATCGATCTCCGGCCGGCGACGTCTCCCGAGGACTTCATCCGCCGGGTCAAGGCGTTCGTCTCGGAGCGCAAGCCGGGCGAGTGGATCCTGGGCGGGGAGTGGGATCACGAGCGCTGGCCCGGCGCACCGCTCCCGACGCGGCAGTGGATCGATTCGGTGACGCCGGACAATCCGGTCTTCGTCTTTCGGCTGGACGGCCACATGGCGCTGGCGAACACCGCCGCGCTCCGGAAGGCCGGGATCGGACGGAGCATGCGGGACATTCCCGGCGGGGTGGTCGTGCGGGACAAGTCCGGGGCGCCCACCGGCGTGCTCAAGGACGGAGCGATGGTCCCGGTGGAGCAGGTGATCCCCGATCCGACGCCGGCCCAGCGGGATGCCGCGCTCGGCCGCGCGATGCGCTACGCGGCGGAGCGCGGGGTCACCGCCGTCTGCCACGTGAGCGTGCCCTGGCTCGATCTGGGGACCTATCGGCGGGCTCGCGACGACGGCCGGCTCATCACCCGGATCGCCCTCTACTTTCCGCTCGCGACCTGGCATCAGGTCGCGGACACGATCGCGCGCGGCGGACGGGGCGACGACGTGCTGTGGATCGGGGGCGTCAAAGGGTACATGGACGGCTCGCTCGGGTCCGGCACGGCCCTGTTCTATCAGCCCTATGCCGACGATCCCAAGACGGTCGGCGTGCTGCGCACGCCGGAGGATTCCCTACGGGCCTGGATCGGCGCCGCCGATTCCGCCGGCCTACAGGTGGCGGTCCACGCCATCGGTGAGCGGGCGAACGGCCTGCTGCTCGACATCTACGACAGCCTCGCCCGGGCACACGGCCCCCGCGATCGCCGCTTCCGGGTAGAGCATGCGCAGCACCTCAGGCCGGTCGATGTTCCGCGCTTCGGCCGGGGTGGAATCATTGCGTCGATGCAGCCGGCCCACCTCATCGACGACGCGAACTGGGCGGGCAAGCGACTCGGGCCGGACCGGATCAAGCACAGCTACGTCTTCCGCAGCCTGCTCGCCTCGGGGGCGCCGCTCGCCTTCGGCTCCGACTGGAGCGTCGCGCCGATGGATCCGATCCTCGGCATCTACGCCGCGGTGACCCGCCGCTCCGCCGACGGCAAGAATCCGGGCGGATGGATACCGGAGCAGAAGATCTCGGTGGAGGAGGCGCTTCGGGCGTACACCGCGGGCGGGGCCTACGGGGTCTTCGCCGAGGGACGGCGAGGTCGGGTGATCCCCGGGTACCTCGCCGACCTGGTGCTGCTCGATCGCGACCTCACCCGGATCCCGCCGGAGGAGATCGCGCAGGTGAAGGTGACGACGACGATCATGGGCGGAAAGGTCGTGTTTTCCGCCCATTGAGGCGCGGCTGCGCCGCCGACCGTCGCACCCGCGAGCGTGGCTGTCGCATTTCGAACCAGGACGTGCGCTATTGCGTCACCCTCGCGGGCCGATGCAGAAGCTGACGCGCTTGACCCTGCCACGCTCGCCCCGCAGACTACGGTCGTCCCCTGCTCACATCCTGCGCTCGACCCGCGCAGCCTGGTTTCTGGAGGCGCCGTGCCCCCTCACGGTCCGGGAGTGCTACGCGTCTGTCTGTTGGCCTGCCTCGTGGTCAGCGTGCCTCGGCCATCGTCGGCCCAGCTCGCCGCGGTCACCAGTCCGGCGGGATCGGCCGCGCCGGCCGGTCCGGTGGCTGCGGCGGAGTCGTTCGACGAGACCTATGGTGAGCTGCTCGGGCTCGCGGGGGTCGCCTCCCGCGTGGCGCAGGTCAAGGACGTGGTCCTCCAGCGGGACATCGCCCGGTTCACGCTGCAGCAGGGGCGGCTCTACCAGCTGAGCCCGATCGGTGGACGCACGGTCGGGCTCGTTTTCGTGGGCCAGGGGCACTTCGCCTTCGCTCCCGAGTCGAGGATCGAGCAGGACCGGTTGGCGCGGATCGAGAAGGTGCGCGCGATCGACACCCCGGTGAGCGCGGTCCTCTTCCTGTTCGCCGACAGCACCATGGCGGAGCTGGAAGGCCGCGTCACCTTCGGGCCCGGGGAGGTCCCGGGGGATGTCCGGGACCGGGTCAAGGACGCCCTCAAGCACCTGGTGGACGAAACCAGCCACACGCCTGATCCCGACCTCATGGGCGCGCTGCTCAACCGGCGGGACAGCGAGCTCTTCTACGCCCACGTCATCCGTCCGAACGGCGGCCCGCTGATGTACCGGCTCGATCCGGAGGAGTTCGAGGCGGTGCAGCTGGAGAGCAAGGTGTCGAGCCGGCTCTGGGGGCGGCAGCGCGAGGTCATCACCCAGTTCCCCCGCCAGGGCGTGGTACGCCCCGCGGGGTTCACCGCGGAACGGGTGAACCAGGCCGAGGTGGAGAAGTACACCATCGAGACCACGCTCAGCCCCACCGGGATCGGCGAGCTCAACTTCACCGCCGCCGCGACGATGGAGATCGTGGCCGACGCGCCGGTCGGTCCCTGGATCGCCTTCGAGCTGTTCGAGAAGCTCAAGGTGGACTCGGCCCGCTGGGCGAACGGCGGCCCCGCGCTGACTTCCCGCGGCAAGGAGAGCGGGATCGTCTGGCTCCGCCTGGACGACCTCCTGCAGCCGGGGCAGAAGCGCACGGTGACCCTCTACTACCACGGCGATCTGATCGACCGGGTCGTGGACTTCTTCCACATCAAGTCGTCCGCGGCCTGGTACCCACGCTCCCTCGAGGGCCGGAGCCTGGCGCGCTTCGATCTCACCTACAACACCACCGATGCCTACCTGCTCGCCAGCGTCGGCGAGCGGGTCGACTCGAGCGCCAACGGGCACAAGGTGCGGACCCACTGGGTGACCCCGGGCCGGATCCGGAACGCCTCGTTCAACCTGGGATTGTTCAAGGACTACAGCGTGCGGGAGGAGGGCATCCCGCCGGTGACCGTCATGATGTCGGACGAGTCGCACCGCAAGCTCGGCGGCGGGGGCGGCGGGATGCAGAAACGGGTCGGCGAGGACATGACCAAGAGCCTGCGGTTCTTCCAGCGGGTCTACGGGCCGACCTCCGGAATCAAGCACTTCTATGCGACCGAGACCCCGGGCTTCGACGGCGAGGCCTTCCCCGGCATGATCGACCTCTCCTTCGCCACCTTCATCAGCACCGTGCCCCAGGGCGACGACGAGGTGTTCCGCGCCCACGAGGTCGCGCACCAGTGGTGGGGCATCGGGGTGGACTTCGCCAGCTACCACGACCAGTGGCTGAGCGAAGGCTTCGCCAACTTCTCGGGCCTCTGGTACCTGCAGACGGTGACCGGCAAGAACGAGAAGTACTTCGACATGCTGCGGCAGTGGCGGGAGCCGATCATGATGCGGCGGGAGGAGCCGGGGCCGATCTCGCTGGGGTACCGGGTCATGGCCGCCAAGGACGACGATCGGGACGACTACCAGACGGTGGTCTACAAGAAGGGCGCCTGGGTGCTCCACATGCTCCGGGTCATGACCCTGGACCTGCGGAACATGAAGGAGACAAAGTTCACCGAGATGATGACGGACTTCTATCGCAGCTACGAGGGCCACCGGGCGTCGACCGACGACTTCCGCCGGGTTGTAGAGCGCCACGTCGGCGCCGACATGCGCTGGTTCTTCGACCAGTGGGTCAACGGGACCGCCATCCCGACCTATCGGGTCGCCTCCCGGACGCAGGCCGGCAGCGACGGACAGTTCCAGGTGATGCTGCGGGTGAAGCAGGAGGACGTCCCCGACGACTTCATGATGTACGTGCCGGTGACGGTGGTGCTCGGCAAGGACCAAGTGGCCCGGTTCCGGGTGAAGGTGAAGGGTCCGCTCACCGAGGTCACCCTGCCGGTCCCGGCCAAGCCCAAGGAGGTCAAGTTCAACGACTTCGAGGGCGTGCTGGCGGAGGTGAAGAAGGAGGGGTGGGGGTCGTAAGTCGAGGAGGGGCTGGCCGCCCCGCGATGGGCCGGGAGTGCAGCGGTTTGCGTAGGCGCACCTCCGGCGTCCGGCTGCTATCTTACGCGTAGTGCCGGACCGTGACCACGACCATCGACCCCCGAGTGCCATGGCCACACGCACCACCACCCGACCCAAAGCCTCGACCCGGCTGGACAAGGCCGAGCTGCTCGACATCTATCGCATCATGTTGCTGGCCCGCCGGATCGACGACAAGGAGATCCAGCTCAAGCGCCAGAACCGCATCTTCTTCCAGATCTCCGGCGCCGGGCACGAGGGCGTCCTCGCCGCCGCGTCCAAGGTCTTCCGTCCCGCCTACGACTGGTTCTACACCTACTACCGCGACCGGGCCCTCTGCCTCGGCCTGGGGATGACCGCGACCGAGCAATTCCTGAGCGCGGTGGGCGCCGCCGATGACCCCAACTCCGGCGGACGGCAGATGCCGTCGCACTGGGGGCACAAGGCGCTCAACATCGTGAGCGCCTCGAGCCCCACCGGCACCCAGTTCCTCCAGGCCGCCGGGTGCGCCGAGGCGTGGCTCCGCTACTCCCGCAACGAGGCGATCCCCGACCGCGATCAGCTGATCCAGGGGGACGAGGTGGTGCTCTGCACCACCGGGGACGGCACCACCAGCGAGGGCGAGTTCTGGGAGTCGCTCAGCACCGCGTGCAACCTGCGCCTCCCGGTCGTCTACCTGGTGGAGGACAACGGCTACGCCATCTCGGTGCCGGTGGAGGTGAACACGCCGGGCGGGTCGATCTCCAAGCTCCTCACCGGGATGCCCGGGCTGTTCATCCAGGAGGTGGACGGGTGTGACGTGCTCGCCTCCTACGACGTGCTGGTCAAGGCGGTGGAGTACGCCCGCGCGCGAAAGGGCCCCGCGCTGGTGCACGCCCATGTGATCCGGCCCTACAGCCACTCGCTCTCCGACGACGAGGTGCAGTACCGGCCCCCGGTCGAGCGCCAGGCCGATGCCGAGCGGGATCCCATCCTCCGGTTCCCGGCCATGCTGCTGGACCAGGGGATCGCCACCCAGGCCGAGCTGGACCAGATCGTAAGCCAGGTGCAGGAGGAGGTGCAGGTGGCGGCCGAGGTGGCACTCGCGTCACCCCAGCCGGGCACCGACACCGTCTATCAGTATGTCTACTCGCCCGACGTCGATCCCACCGGCGAGCAGTTCGACACCGAGGACGATCCCCGCTTTACCGGCGACCCCACCACCATGGTGGACCTGCTCAACGTCTGCATGCGGGACGAGATGGCGCGGGACCCGCGCATCGTCGTCTTCGGCGAGGACGTGGCCGACTGCAGCCGGGAGGACAATCTCCCCGACGTGAAGGGCAAGGGCGGCGTCTTCAAGGTCACCTGGGGACTGCAGCGTGCCTACGGCGGCGACCGGGTCTACAACTCGCCTCTCGCCGAGGCCAACATCATCGGCCGAGCCATCGGGCTCGCGACCCGCGGACTCAAGCCGGTGGTGGAGATCCAGTTCTTCGACTACATCTGGCCGGCGTACATGCAGCTCCGGAACGAGCTGGCCCTGATGCGCTGGCGGTCGAACAACGCCTTCAGCTCGCCGGTGGTGGTGCGGGTCACCTACGGGGGCTACCTCAAGGGCGGCTCGGTGTACCACTCCCAGACCGGCGCCGCCGTGTTCACCGGGGTCCCCGGACTCCGGGTGGTCTGTCCCTCGACCGCCCTGGATGCGAACGGGCTGCTCCGGACCGCCATCCGCTGCGACGATCCGGTGATGTTCCTGGAGCACAAGCACCTCTATCGGCAGACCTACAACAAGGCGCCCAACCCCGGCCCGAACTTCATGATCCCGTTCGGCAAGGCCAGGGTGGTGCGGGAAGGCCGGGACCTGACGGTCGTCACCTACGGGGCCGTGGTGCAGCGCTCGCTGGTCGCGGCGAAGGAGCTCGAGGAGCGCGACGGCGTGAGCGCCGAGGTCGTGGACCTGCGCTCGTTGTCGCCGGTGGACTGGGAGACGATCAGCGAATCGGTGC
>DASSML010000119.1:0-7771 GCA_035688895.1 Gemmatimonadales bacterium | reverse complement strand
TCTTCTCCAAGGACGAGATCCTGGCGATGGCCTTTGCGCGGGGGGCGGAGCAGCCGGTGTACTACGTCTTCTACGGGCTGGGTGTGCTGGCGGCGCTGCTCACCGCCTTCTACATGGCGCGCCTCATGGCGATGACGTTCCTGGGCGAGAACCGTACCGGCGAGCGGGAGCGCGAGCACCTGCACGAGGCACCCTGGATCATGACCGGACCGCTCCTGGTCCTGGGCGTCCTGAGCGCCGTCGGCGGCGCGCTCAACCTGCCCGAGGTCTTCGGCGGCCATCAGGCGCTGGAGCACTGGCTGGAGCCGGTCACCGCCCCGGCCGCGGCGTTCACCCACCTCGAGGCGCCGCACGGGGCCACCGAGTACTACCTGATCGGCGCCGCGGTGCTCATCGGCATCGTGGGCCTGGTGGCGGGCTGGCGGGCTACCCTCGCACGGCCGACGCCGACCGCGCGGGCGGCGCCGCCCGACCGGGGCCTCGCCCTGGTGCTCAACCGGAAGTACTACATCGACGAGCTGTACGACACGATCGTGGTACGGCCGCTGGTCTGGCTCTCCCGCGCCGTGCTCTGGCGCGGCGTGGACCAGGGCGTGGTCGATGGCGCCGCGGTGAACGGCATGGCGCGGCTGTCCCAGGGGCTCGGATGGCTGGGCAGCCGGCTGCAGACGGGGCAGGTGGGCGTGTACGTCGTTCTCTTCCTCGTCGGCGCGCTGTGGGTCCTCGGCGCCGTGGTCCGGTGAGCCGGCCATGACCGCCTTCCTCCATTCCATCGCCTACGGCTCCTGGATCCTGCACGCCCTGGTGCTCCTCCCGCTGATCGGCGTGGTGCCGGTCCTGCTGGGCCCGGAGGCGACCGCCAAGCGGACCGCCCTGGTGATCACCACCCTGGAGTTCCTCCTGTCGGTGGGGCTCTGGTGGGCCCTCGACCCCGGCTTCGGGACGCTGCAGCTGATCTCCGACAGCCCCTGGATCCCCGCCTGGGGGATCAGCTACCGGGTCGGGCTGGACGGCATCTCGCTGGTCATGGTGCTGCTCACCACCGCCCTCATGCCGCTCAGCGTGCTGGCGAGCTGGCGCTACATCACCCAGCGGGAGCGCGGGTTCTACGCCCTGATGCTGACCCTGCTGACCGGCATGGTCGGCGTCTTCATCGCGCTCGACCTCTTCGTCTTCTACATCTTCTTCGAGGTGATGCTGATCCCGATGTACTTCATCATCGGGATCTGGGGCGGAGCCAACCGGCTGTACGCGGCCATCAAGTTCTTCATCTACACCATGGCCGGCTCGCTGCTCATGCTGGTGGCGATCATCGTGCTGGTCTGGAAGGTGTCCGCGGTCACCGGAACGATCTCCTTCGCCTACGAGCACCTGCTGCGGAACGCCGCCGGGGTGGGGTCGGTAGCGCCCTGGCTCTTCGCCGCCTTCGCGATCGCCTTCGCCATCAAGGTCCCGATCTTCCCCTTCCATACCTGGCTTCCCGACGCGCACGTCGAAGCGCCGACCGCCGGCAGCGTGCTGCTGGCGAGCGTCATGCTCAAGATCGGGACCTACGGCTTCCTCCGGTTCGCGGTGCCGTTCTTCCCCCACGTGGCGCTGAGTCCGGCCGTGAGCACACTCATGGTCACGCTCGCCGTCGTGGGCATCGTCTACGGTGCGCTGGTCGCGATGGTGCAGCCGGACGTCAAGAAGCTGGTCGCCTACTCCTCGGTGAGCCACCTCGGGTTTGTGATGCTGGGGATCTGGGCCGGGACCCTTCAGAGCGTGCAGGGCGCGCTCATGATCATGATCAGCCACGGCTTCTCCACCGGGGCGCTGTTCCTCCTCATCGGCATGTTGTACGAGCGGCGACACACCCGCCTGATCGCCGATTACGGCGGCATCGCCCGGGTGGTGCCGGTCTTCAGCCTGATCCTCACGGTGGTGAGCCTCTCCTCCATCGGCCTGCCGGGGCTCAACGGCTTCGTGGGGGAATTCCTGGTCCTGCTGGGAAGCTTCGGGGCCTATCCCTGGGCCACGGGCATCGCGACGACCGGAGTGATCTTCGCGGCCGCCTACCTGCTGTGGGCACTGCAGCGGATCATCTTCAACCCACTGGACCATGCCGAGAACAAATCGCTCACCGACCTCACCCCGCGTGAGCTGGCGGTGATGGCCCCGCTGCTCGTCGGCATCCTCTGGCTGGGGCTGTACCCCGGCCCCGTGCTGCGCCGGATGGAGCCCGCCAGCCAGCGTTACCTCCAGCTGGTGGGCAGCCCGGCGACGCGGACGACCGAAGCGGCCCGGCCGGTCGCGGAGGCCCGGCCATGATCCAGCTCGATCTCGGCACGCCGGGCGGCATCACCTTCGCGCTGATTCCGGAGCTGCTGCTGACGGGGTGGTGCCTCCTCGTGCTCCTGGTGGTGAGCTGGCGTCACGAGACGGCCGAGGACAGCCGCCTGGCGGGATGGCTGAGCTTCGCCGGAGTGGTGGTGAGCCTGGCGGGGATGCTCGCGCTGTGGTTCAACCATACTTCCGCCGAAGGCCTGGCGCAGATGATCGCGCTCGACGGCTACCGCTATGCCGCCTCGACCATCGCGCTCCTCTCGGCCGCGGGCACCATTCTGCTCTCGCTCGGGTATCTCGAGCGGGAGCGGCTCCTGGCGCCGGAGTACTACCCGCTCGTGCTGCTCGCCACCATCGGGATGATGTTCCTCGCCGGCGCCGAAGACCTGATCGTGCTCTTCCTCGGCCTCGAGGTGATGTCGGTCGCGGTGTACGTCCTGGCCGGCTACAACCGGGTGAATCCGTTCAGCTCCGAGGCCGCGCTCAAGTACTTCCTGATCGGCGCCTTCGCCTCGGGGTTCCTGCTCTACGGCATCGCGCTGGTGTACGGCGCTACCGGGACCACCAGCCTCTCGCTGGCCGGCGCCCAGCTCGCCGGCAGACCTCTCGCCCTCATGCCGGCCCTCGGGCTCGGTCTTCTGCTCATCGGTCTCGGGTTCAAGATCTCCGCCGTGCCGTTCCACATGTGGGCACCGGACGTCTACGACGGCTCACCCACGCCGGTAAGCGGGTTCATGGCCACTGGCGTCAAGGTGGCGGCGTTCGCGGCGCTGACCCGGGTGCTGATGGAGACCTTTCCGACCGCCACCAACATCTGGCAGCCGATCGTGGCCGGACTGGCCATCGCCTCCATGGTGGTCGGCAACCTGGTGGCGCTGGCCCAGCGCTCGCTCAAGCGGATGCTGGCCTACAGCTCGATCGCCCACGCCGGCTACCTGCTGGTCGCGGTCTGGGCGGGGACACCCACCGGCGCGGGTGCGGTGCTGCTCTACCTCCTGGCCTACGGGCTCACCACCCTCGCGAGCTTCGGGTTCCTGGCGGTGCTCGGCCGGGGCGGCGAGCGCGACGTGACCTACGACGACATCGCCGGCCTGGCCGCGAGTCGTCCGGGGGTCGCCCTGGGACTCAGCATCTGCATGCTGTCGCTCCTGGGCTTTCCGGGCACGGTCGGCTTCATCGGCAAGTGGTACATCCTGAACGCCGTCATCGCGCAGAATCAGCCCTTCCTCGCGGTGATCCTGGTGCTCACCAGCGTGGTCTCCGCGGGCTACTACCTGCCGGTCATCATGGCGATGTACATGAAGCCCGCGCCGGCACGCGAGCTGCAGCCGGGTACCCGGCTGTGGCCCGCGGCGGCCGGCGTGGTCGCGGTGGCGGTCGTCGCGGTGATCGTGCTCGGGTTCTGGCCTCAGCCGGTGCTCGATCTCGCGGGGGAGACCGGACGCACGCTGACCCAGACGGCCATGCCGCTGGCCGGCCAATGAACGTTCCCAAGTCGATCTTTCGGCAGTACGACGTCCGGGGAATCGTGGGGCGGGAGCTCACGCCCGAGCTGGCCCGCGCCGTCGGCCGGGCGTTCGCGAGCGTGGCCTGGGAGCGGCTGGGGCGGGCCCCGACCATCGCCGTCGGCCGCGACAACCGGCCTTCAGGTCCCGAGCTTTCCCGCGGGATCCGGCAGGGCATCGTGGACGCCGGGGGGACCGCGGTCGACGTGGGCACGCTGCCCACGCCCGCGCTCTACTTTGCCGTCTCGGCGCTGGAGACCGACGGCGGACTCCAGGTCACCGGCAGCCACAACCCGCCCGAGTTCAACGGATTCAAGATGGTCCTGGGCAACGAGGCCTTTCACGGCGAGGAGATCCTCGAGCTGTGGGAGATCATCACAGCCGAGCGTTGGCACACCGGGGGCGGCGCGGGAAAGGAGACCAGCGACGGCTCGGTGCTCCAGCGCTACCGCGAGGGGATCATCCGCCGCCACCAGCTGCGCCGGGGGGTCACGGTGGTGGTGGACTGCGGCAACGGCGTCGGCAGCGTCATCGCGGTGAGCACCCTGCAGGGCCTCGGCGCCGAGGTCACGCCGCTGTTCTGCGAGTCGGACGGCACCTTCCCCAACCACCATCCCGATCCGACCGTGCCGGAGAATCTCCGGGACCTCCAGGCCGAAGTGCGCCGCACCGGCGCCGAGCTGGGCATCGCCTTCGACGGCGACGCCGACCGGATCGGGGCGGTGGACGAGCACGGCGAGGTGATCTTCGGCGACCAGCTCCTCGTGCTCTTCGGTCGGGACGCGGTGGAGCGCTTCGGGCAGGGCACGCCGGTCATCTTCGACGTGAAGTGCTCCGAGGTGCTGCCCACCGCGCTGGCCCAGGCGGGGGCGAGGCCGGTCATGTGGAAGACCGGCCACTCCCTGATCAAGGCCAAGATGAAGGAGATGCACGCCCCCCTCGCGGGCGAGATGAGCGGGCACATGTTCTTCGGCGGCGACTATCTCGGCTTCGACGACGCGCTGTTCGCCGCGGCCCGCCTGCTCGAGATCGTGAGCCGGAAGCCCTTCGGGCTCGCCACCCACCTCGCCGACCTGCCGCGCACCTTCGCCACTCCCGAGATCCGGGTCGACGCGCCGGAGGAGGAGAAGTTCGCGATCGTGGAGCGCGCCGCCGCCTATTTCGCGGCGCGCTACCCGGTCAACACCATCGACGGCGTGCGCATCACCTTCCCCCACGGCTGGGGCCTTCTCCGCGCTTCGAATACCCAGGCGATCCTGGTCCTGCGCTTCGAGGCCACCGACGCCAAGGCGCTCGACGCCTACCGCGGCGAGGTCGTCGGCTGGCTCGCGGGGCAGGGCGTCCGCGCCTAGCGCCGTGTTCCGGCGCGGCCGCCGACTCGCCATCGCGATCGCCGCCCTCATCGCCCTGCTCTTCGCGGGTCGCTGGGCGGCGGTCGTTCTCACCGACCGGTGGTGGGCCCGGCAGATCTCTCCGGCGGCGGTCGGATTCCTCACCGACTGGCACGTACTCCGCCTCGTCCTCGATCTCTCCGGCGTCCTCCTCGCCTCCGCCTGGTTCGTCGGCCATCTGCTGCTGGTCTACCGCGCCGTGGGCTCGGTTCAGGTCCGCCGCAACGTCGCCAACCTCGAGTTCCGCGAGGCGCTCACTCCGGGGGCCCTGCTGGCCATCGCCGTCGGCACCGGGGCCCTGCTCGGCCTGGTGACGGGCACCGGCACCTCGGCCCACTGGCGCGAGGTGGCCCTGGCGTGGCACGGCGTCACCTACAACGTGACCGAGCCGCTCCAGCACCGCGACCTCGGTCTCTATGTGGCCCAGCTGCCGGTGTGGCGCCTGGCGCACGGCTTCTTCCTGCTTCTGGTGCTGCTCGGGCTCGGCATCGTCTTCGGCCTGTACATGCTGGTGGGCGCGGTGCGCTGGATCGACGGCCGACCCGCCATCAACAGCCACGCGCGCGTCCATATCGGCTGGCTGCTGGTGGGTCTCGCTCTCGCGCTGCTCTGGGGGTACCTGCTGGAGCCGTACGAGCTGATCGCCGGTCTCTCCGACCCCGTGGACGCCGCGGCCTGGCAGTCCACGATCCTGGCCTCGCCGATCCTCGCCGGCGTCGCGCTCGCGACGGCCGCGCTCACCGCCGCGTGGGCACTCCGGCCCCGCCACGCCCTGGTCGCCGCCGGATGGATCGTCCTCGCGTTCGCCTCGCTGGTGGGCCACTGGATGGTGCCGCCGGCCCTCGGCGGCGAAGGCGCCTCGGCGGCGTCGCCGGCCGCGATCGAGCGGCTGGACCGAAAGGCGTACGGCCTCGAGGGTCTCAGCGAGGAGCGAGTGATCGGCGCCGGCCGCCCGACCCCACCGCCGGTCCCGTCCTTCTGGAACACGGCAGCCATCCGGCGCATCGTGGCAGGCGACTCGGTGGATGTGCTGGCCGTGGATCAGGCCACGCTCCACGGCACGCGGATGCGGCGCCCGGTCTGGCTCGCCACCCGCAGTCTGGCGGGAAATCGGCTGGCCGTATCCGCCGTCGCCGACGACCGGTTGGGGCCCAAGGGCCAGCCACTCTTCTACGGTCCCGGCGACACGGTCCCACGCCCGAGCCCGGTCACGCTGCTCGAGCTCGGCCCCGGGAGTTTCCGTCCACTGGCGCCGCCGCATGTATTCGTCAGCTCGGGCCGTCACGGCGTCGAGGCGGGCGGCTGGCCCCGGCGGCTGATGCTGGCCTGGGCGCTGCAAGCCCCCGGGCTGCTGCGTCAGCTTCCCGCCGGCTTGATGGTGGACTGGCGGCTCTCGCCCTCCGAGCGTGTGGGTCGCCTGGCGCCGTTCGTGGAATGGGGCGATCCGCTCCCCCGGGTGATCGATGGGGAGCTGGTCTGGCTGCTGGATGGCTACGTGGCGGCGGAGGCGTTCCCGCTGAGCAGCCGGCTGGCCTGGCGCGGCCGCCGCGTCGGCGCGCTCGAGGCGGGCTTCCTCGGCACGGTCGACGCGGCGACGGGCGCCACCCACATCTACGTTCGGCCGGCCTCGGATGCGCTCGCGGCCGCCTGGGCCGGCATCTCGCGCGGCGTGGTGGAGCCGGCGTCCGCCATTCCCGAGGCCGTGCTCCGGCAGGCCTCCTATCCGGTCGAGCTGTTCCGGGTCCAGGCCCGCCAGCTGGAGCAGGGCCAGTGGAAGGCGGGCTCGCTGGGTGGGAGCCAGCCCCTGGCCGATCCCGCCGACGTACCCCTGACCGACCAGGGATGGACCGACGATACCATGACGGTGTTCCGCCTCGCCGCCTACGAGCGGCCGACCGAGCGCCGGCTCGACGCGGTCCTCTGGGCCGCCGGCCCCGGCGGCGCCGACGCCGTCCGCCTCCTTCGCCTCGACAGCATGTCGGTGGTCCCCAGCCGCGCCGCCCTCGAGGCGCGATGGAACCGGTTCGCGTCGTACGACGCGCTGAGCGACTCCATCGGCGACGATGGGGGCAAGCTGGAAGACGGTCCGGTGCGACTCGACGTCCGACCCAGCGGCGTGGCGGCCTACCAGTCCCACATCGCGTGGAGCCGGGCCGGCGCCGCGGTGGCGTGGATCAGCGTCGCGGCCGGTGAGCGGCTCGGGGCCGGGCGCAGTCTCCACGACGCGTGGAGCAACCTCCTGGGCGCTTCCGCGCCCAGCATTCCCGGCAGTGCCCAGGCCACCCGACTCGACGAGGCGCGCCGCTGGCTGGAGCGGGCCGACTCCGCGCTCCGAGCCGGGGACTGGAACACCTTCGGACGAGCCTGGGCCGGCTTGCGCGACGCGCTCGGCGCGCGTCCCGACACGGTGGCACGGTGAGCTTGATCGCCCCAGAGGCCGGGACTAGCTTGGGGGACTTTTTCCGGGGGCTGCCGCGTTGAAGACCGCGGTCCTCGCCCTCGGTGGCAACGCGCTGAGCCGGCCCGACGAGCCGGCGACGGTCGCCAACC
>DASSML010000118.1:0-3549 GCA_035688895.1 Gemmatimonadales bacterium | reverse complement strand
GTCCGCACGAAGGCCGCCCCGCGCTCCTGCCCGACGTACGGCAGCCCGTAGAGCACCACGCACGGATCGCAGCGCTTGCTGATCTCCAGCTCCACCTCTCCGGCGCGGACTCGTACGCCAGGCGTGAGCGCATCCGCCGGCAGTCCCGACAGCAGCAGGTTTTCTCCCAGATCGCCCGGGCCGACCGGCCAGCCCTCCGCGTTCAGCTCGGCGAGCACGTCTTCGGAGAGGAGAAGCACCGCCTGATCGGGGTCGCCGGCCGCCTTCTCCGTCCGCCAGCGGTTGAAGTCTCCTTCGACGCCTTCCGCCGTGATCACAAGCTCGTCCACCGGCCGCTTCGGAATCCCTCTCGAGCGCCCCTCGCGAGGTTTCCGCTGCAACCGGACGATGCGGCCAGAGACAGAACGTGGAGTGATTTCGCTCATGCGGAACTATACCGCTTGACAGCGCCGCCCGGGGATGTCGATTTGGCTCCGGCCTCTTCGTCCAGCTCTGGGGGCGGGCACCGGACCCGCTCCGAGTAGCTAACGCGTAAGCTCAGGAGGGAACGGCAGATGAGTGGAGTACGCCTGCTGGTGGGCACCCGCAAGGGCGGGTTCATCCTCAGCTCCGATGGGAAGCGGAAGAAGTGGAAGGTCAGCGGCCCGCACTTCGGCGGGTGGGAGATCTACCACCTCAAGGGATCGCCCGCCGATCCCGATCGGATCTACGGCTCCCAGACGAGCGGCTGGTTCGGCCAGGTGATGCAGCGCTCGAACGACGGCGGTGAGACCTGGGAAGCGGTGGGCAACGAGTTCGCCTACGATGGCGTGCCCGGCACCCACCAGTGGTATGACGGGACGCCGCATCCGTGGGAGTTCAAACGGGTGTGGCACCTGGAGCCCTCGCTCCACGACCCGGACACTGTCTACGCCGGCATCGAGGACGCGGCACTCTTCCGCAGCGCCGACGGCGGCAAGTCGTGGCAGGAGGTCTCCGGCCTCCGCAAGCACGGCTCGGGGCCGCACTGGTCGCCGGGTGCTGGCGGGATGTGTCTCCACACCATCATCCAGGACCCCGCCAATCCCAAGCGGATGTTCGTCGCCATCTCGGCGGCCGGCGCGTTCCGCACCGATGATGGCGGCGCCACCTGGAAGCCGATCAACCGCGGCCTCCGCTCCCAGTTCATCCCCGACCCGGAGGCCGAGGTAGGCCACTGCGTCCATCGGATCGCCCAGCACCGCGCCAGGCCCAACACGCTCTTCATGCAGAAGCACTGGGACGTCATGCGGAGCGATGACGGCGGCGACAACTGGCGGGAGGTGAGCGGCAACCTCCCCACCGATTTCGGCTTCCCGATCGACGTGCACGCCCACGAGCCGGAGACGATCTACGTGGTGCCGATCAAGAGCGACTCGGAGCACTTCCCCCCCGAAGGAAAGCTCCGGGTCTACCGGAGTCGGAGCGGCGGCGACGAGTGGGAGCCGCTCACCAAGGGCCTCCCCCAGAGCGACTGCTACGTCAACATCCTGCGGGACGCGATGACGGTGGATACCCTCGACCCCTGCGGGCTCTACTTCGGCACCACCGGCGGGCAGGTCTACGGCTCGGCCGACGGCGGTGACAGCTGGACCGCCATCGTGCACGACCTCCCCGCCGTCCTCTCGGTCGAGGTCCAGACCCTGGCATGATCCGCGTCGTCCTGCCGTTCCACCTCCGCAACCTCGCCCGCGTGGGCGAGGAGGTGGAGATCGAGGTGACCGGGCCGCCGACCCTGCGCGCGGTGCTCGACGCTCTGGAGTCCCAGTACCCGGTGCTCCGGGGCACCATCCGCGGGCACAACGGCGGCCGCCGGCGCCCGTTCCTCCGTTTCTTCGCCTGCGAGCAGGACCTGTCACACGAACCGACCGACACGCCGCTCCCCGAGCCGGTGGTTCGAGGGGTCGAGCCGTTTCTGATCGTGGGGGCTACGGCGGGAGGCTAGGCCGGGGCATCGCTGCGGTCGGCGGCGGCTGTGCGGCTATTCACCACGCAGGCACGAAGGACACGAAGGGCTCATTGGCATACGCGAACCCTTCGAGCGTGGCATGCGGTGATGCCGGGATGTGGCAGTGAGCCCTTCGTGTCCTTCGTGCCTTCGTGGTGAACGGCCGCACAATCTCAATCCGAAGGACGTAGCCCCGACAATCACCTCTCAGCCGTAAGATCCCCGGGTAGCATCGGCGAGCTGAGCAGCGCGCCGAACACCCGCCACCGACCCTCGTCGCTCGCCCCTCCGGCCCGTGCCACCCAGGCCGCCACCAGGTCCCGCCCCAGGTTGTAGTTGATCACGTACGCCCGGTTCTCGTTGATGAACCGAACCGTCTTGGCCGAGGCGGCCGGCGTGCTGAGCCAGTAGCGCGACATCTCCTGCGCCGCGCCGGCGGAGTCGATCTGCCCGTCGAGATAGCGCCGGGCCACCTCGTTCCGGGCGTAGTTGAGCCGCTCCACCACCTGCCGCACCGCCGCATTCTGCTGGGCCAGCTTGGGATCCAGCTTCGCCAGCGGAAACAGCGAGTCCCGCTCGAACGCCACCCGCTGCTCGGCGGGGAACGCCATGTCGATCCCGTAATTCGCCGACCCCTCGGCGATGAGCGACTGGGGACTGTAGAGCGGGTACACCGTCATCTCGACCCAGCCGCGTTTGCGGGACAGCTCCTGCTCCAGCAGCGCGTTGTAGACGTGATGACCCGGATATCCCTCGTGGCAGGCCAGGTCGATCGCCCGGTCGATCGCGATCGGAAAGTCGAGATTGACCTGGATCAGGCTGTGGTAGTTGCCCTTGTACCAGTTGTAGGCGTTCCACGACGTGCCCTTCACGTACTCCAGGTCGAATCGCTCGCCCGGCGGGAGCGTGAGGTGCGCCATGGTGCGGGCGCGGCAGGCCGCGATCGCCCTCTTGAAGACGGTGTCCACCAGGGGCGAAGGGATGTTGACCCGGTTCCGGAAGCGCTGGTATCGCAACGCGAGGGGCCCCGGTCCGGGGAGCAGGCTGTCGAGGCGTGTCAGCAGCGAATCGAAGTGCGCCGGCGAGTCGTGCGGCGGATCGGCGTCGTAGAGCGCGCGCGCCTCCTGATCGAATGTGAAGCGCTCGCCGCCCAGCATGCGCGTCCGGGCCACCATCGCGCCGAGCTGCTTCCGCAGATAGCGGTGCCGGAGCCCCACCAGCGAGTCGGCGTAGGCCGGCACGCTGTCGCCCAGGATGGTGATGAGCGACTCCGCCGCCGAGCGGACCTGCGCCACGGAGAGCGATTCCGCGTCGGCGACCGCCTTGAGCGTGTCGGGCCCGTAGTAGGCGTCCACGTAGCTGCGGTCGTGACGTCCCAGGCTCAGCGCCAGCACCACGTACCGCCGGGCGATCGGGTCGAGCCGCGCCGGATCGGCGGCCGCGGACGTGGAAGCGCCCCGCTCCCCGCCGCACGCGGCGAGAAGCAAGGCGCACAGGATCGGGAGCCCGCGCATCAATGCGCGGCGCCGGCGTGGTCCGCTACGGTGGTCACGCCCTCCTTCCGGGCGCAGTGGGCGCAGCAG
>DASSML010000117.1:0-2231 GCA_035688895.1 Gemmatimonadales bacterium | reverse complement strand
CCCGACGACGATTACGTCGGAGTTCTGGAGCGGCACCTTCCGGCCGATGCGCCGGCTCTCGCTCGCGGCCCGCTGGTGACGACCGCCGGCGAGGTCATCGGCGAGCACGAGGGCTACGCCCGGTACACCATCGGCCAGCGGCGGGGCCTCCCGGGTGGCTTCACCGAGCCGAGGTTCGTGGTGGCCATCCGACCGGAGCGCCGAGAGGTGGTCATCGGGACTGCCGATGAGCTGGCGGGGCACCGCGTCACGCTGGACGAGGTCAATTGGCTCGCCGACCCCCTCGAGGCAGAGGCCGCCTGCGAGGTCCAGATCCGCCATCGGGCCGCCGCTGTTCCGGCCACGGTCCTTTCGACCGGCAGCGGGACGGTTACCCTTGGCTTGGAGCAGCCGGTCCGAGCCATCACGCCCGGCCAATCGGGTGTGCTCTACGGCCGTGACGGCCGGGTCCTTGGCGGAGGAGTGATCGCCTGATGCGCTCTCTGGTCCTCCACTGGCTGCTCAACGCCGCGGCGCTCTGGGTGGCCGCCTGGTTGCTCCCCGGGCTCGATTTCCAGGGCACCCTGCTGCAGCTCCTGCTGGTCGCGGCCGTTTTCGGGATCGTGAACAGCCTGCTGCGCCCGATTCTCACCGTGCTCACCTGCCCCCTCATCGTGGTCACGCTGGGTCTCTTCACGCTCGTCATCAACGCCCTCATGCTGCTGCTGACCGGATGGCTGTCCGCCCGGTGGGATCTCGGCTTCACCGTCACCGGGTTCTGGGCGGCGTTCTTCGGCGGCCTGGTGGTCGGCCTGGTGAGCGTGGTGCTGTCCCTGCTCCTGCCCCGGGCCGTCGCCCGGGACTAGGCCCGTTACATATCCGTTACATTGCATTCCCGGGCCCCGGCCCGGGTGCATACATTGGGACGTGACCGACCTCCAGCTTCGCCCACCTGCCGCGCCCGCCGACCTGCGGGACCCCTCGCTCTACCTCAACCGGGAGCTCAGCTGGCTGGAGTTCAACCGGCGGGTCCTGCACGAGGCGCTGGACGCCCGGACGCCGCTGCTCGAGCGGGTCAAGTTTCTCTCCATCTTCAGCAGCAACCTGGACGAATTCTTTCAGGTGCGGGTGGCGGGGCTCAAGCAGCAGGTGGCGGCCGGCATCGTGGAGCGCACCGCCGACGGCATGACCCCCGATGCCCAGCTCCGGGCGATCTCCGGTACCGTGCGCGAGATGGTGGCGAAACATCGTCACTGCCTGATGTCCGAGCTGCTCCCGGCGCTGGCGGAGCTCGGTGTCGTGCTGCACCGCGACATGGCCGACCTGCCGCGGGACGACCGGGAGCAGCTGGATAGCTACTTCTACGCAAACGTCTTTCCGGTGCTCACGCCGCTCGCGGTCGATCCGGGCCATCCGTTCCCCTACATCTCCAACCTCAGCCTCTCCCTGGCCGTCGTGCTCCGCGGAAGCGACGGCGAGGAGCGGTTCGCCCGGGTCAAGGTGCCCAAGATCCTCCCCCGCTGGGTGCCGCTGGCGACGGACAATCACTTCATCCCTCTCGAACAGGTCATCGGGGCCAATCTGGAGGCGCTCTTTCCGGGCGTGGAGATCCTCGGGTGGTACACCTTCCGGATCACCCGGAACACCGATCTTCAGATCGACAACGGCGATGAGGCCGAAGACCTGCTCAGCCTGATCCAGGAAGAGGTCCGCAACCGGCGCTTTGCCGAGGTGGTACGCATCGAGGTCCACAGCTCGATGCCGCAGTCGCTGCGCCAGCTCCTCCTGGCCGAGTTCAGCGAGCAGCAGGAACCACCCGCACGCCCGCTCACCGGGGACGACCTCTACGAGATTCCCGGCCTGCTCGACGCCGCCGACCTGTTGAGCCTGTCGGTGCTGGACCTGCCCGACCTGCGGGATCCGGCGTTCCATCCGGCCACGCCGGCGCGCCTGGCGGCGCCGCGGAGCATCTTCGACGTGATCCGCGAAGGCGACGTCCTGCTCCATCACCCCTACGACAGCTTCGCCACCTCGGTGGAGCGCTTCATCCAGTCGGCGGCCGAAGACCCCGACGTTCTCGCGATCAAGCTCACCCTGTACCGCACGGGTGGCGACTCGAGCATCGCCCGGATGCTGGCGCACGCGGCCGAACGCGGGAAGCAGGTGGCCGTGCTGATCGAGCTGCAGGCCCGGTTCGACGAGGAGAACAACATCATCTGGGCGCAGCGGCTGGAGGACGTGGGGGTGCACGT
>DASSML010000116.1:0-2719 GCA_035688895.1 Gemmatimonadales bacterium | reverse complement strand
GACCGATGGCTTCGGCAACCCAGTCGCCGGGGTGACAGTCGCCTGGGCGGCAGTAGGCGGCGGAAGCGTGAGCGACGCCGAGACCACGACCGACGCCACCGGATCGACGTCGGTCACTCGAACGCTGGGCCCCACCGCCGGCCCGCAGAGCACCACCGCGACGTCGGCCGGACTCGCCGGCTCGCCGGTGACCTTCACGCACACCGCCAGCTCCGGCAGCGCATCCGGGGTGCAACCGTTCTCCGGCGATGGCCAGACCGGCTCGCCCAGGACGCTCCTGGCGGCTCCGATCGTCGTCGCGGTCACCGATGCCGAGGGAAATCCGGTCAGCGGAGCCGCGGTGACCTGGGTGGTCACCGCGGGTGGCGGGAGCGTCGATCCCACGACGAGCACGACCGACGCCGACGGGCACGCCAGCACCTCGTGGACGCTCGGTCCCGCCACGGGCACCAATACCGTAGAGGCGGTGGTGTCCGGCGTCGGCAACGCGACGTTCACGGCCACCGCCGCAGCGGGTGCGGCCGCGCGGATCCGCATCATTTCCGGCAATGATCAGAGCGGCCAAGTCGGAACCCAGCTTGCCGCCAAGCTGGTGGTCGTGGTGGAGGACGACGATGGGAATGCCGTGCCCGGCGCCACCGTCACCTGGCAGGTCACCGACGGCGGCGGCAGTGTCACGCCGGCCTCCGGCACCACGAGCGCGGCCGGGCAGGCCTCGACCGAGTGGACGCTGGGCTCCTCCACGGGTACTCAGCACCTCCGAGCGTCGGCGGGGGCCGCGGGTCACGTGGACTTCCACGCGAGCGCCACGACCGGTGCGCCATCGGTCCTCGCGATTGCCACGCAGCCGTCGGCCAGCGCTACCTTGGCGGTGCCGCTGGCAACTCAGCCTGTGATTCAGCTTCGCGACGCCTCCGGCAACGACGTGCAGCAGGGCGGCGTGTCGGTCACGGTCGCGGTCGCCTCCGGGGCCGGACGGTTGACCGGGACCGCCTCGCGAACCACCGACGGCACCGGGCGGGCGGCATTCACCGATCTCGCCATCGCGGACGCGACCGGAGCTCACACTCTGATCTTCGCGGCCTCGGGCTATACCTCCGTCGTCTCCGGCTCGATCACGGTGACGCCGCCGCCCAATCAGCCCCCGACCGCCAGTCCCGACCAATACACTACGGCCATCGGGGCGACCTTGAGCGTGAGCGCCGCATTGGGCGTACTGGCGAACGACAGCGATCCCGACTCGGCCACGCTCACGGCTACGGCGGTAGACCAGCCCGCCAACGGCACGCTGGCCCTGTCCGCCGATGGGTCGTTCACCTACACGCCGAACGTGGGCTTCTCGGGCCAGGACACCTTCACCTACCAGGCGGGTGACGGTACCGATACGTCAGCTCCGGCGACGGTGACCATTACGGTGCAGTAGCACCTTGGCTAGATTTCGAATGCACGTTTCTGCACTTGGGCGGAGGGTGACGTACCTCCTAGTCCGCCCAGGGCCCCTGTGCTAGGCTTCCGGTAACAGCAAACAGTTTCGACCTCCTCCTTCTCGCGGGTGGTGCCTTGCGCTTCCCTCGGGCCGTCGTGGCGTTCCGAGCTTTGGCCGCTCCGAAGTCGTGCTGCTGGCGCCTCGCGCCGTTGCTCCTGCTCGCCGGCTGCGGGGGCGGCGACCTGACCCTGCCGAACGAGGGCCAGCCGTCGGCCCTTACCGTGGCGCGGGGCAATAACCAGAGCGGGACCATCGGCGAGCCGCTGATCGACTCCCTGGTGGTACGGGTGACCGACGGCTTCGATGACCCGGTCGCCGGCGTGACCGTCGTCTGGTCCGACGCCCAGACGGGTGGCATCGTGGATCCCGCCACCAGCGTGACCTCGGCCGATGGGTACGCCAGTACCGAGCGGGTCCTGGGTCCCACGGTGGGCACCTACGTTACGCGCGCCCAGGTCACCGGGGTGGCCGATCCCCCGGCGCCGGTGGTCTTCACCACGACTGGCGTCGCCGCGCGACTGTCCTTCGTAACTGGACCGCCGGCGACGGCCGCAACCGGTGTCACGCTCGACCCCCAGCCCGTGCTGCAGCTGCAGGACGCGTCGGGCGAGAATATCGCCCGCGGCGACGTCGTCGTGACCGTCCAGATCTCCGCCGGCGGCGGAACTCTGTCGGGCACCACCACCTCGACCAGCACCCCCGAGGGTCGGGTGGCTTTCACCGATCTGGCCATCCGCGGCTCGCCGGGCACGCGCACCCTGATCTTCGCGGCCGACGGGTTTGCCTCGGCCACCGCCCTCGTGGCGGTAGGCGTGGGCGCGCCGGCCTCGATCGAATCCGCCGCCGGTGGTGGGGAATCGGCCATAGTCGGCACTGCCGTACCGACGCCACCAGCGGTTCTGGTCCGGGACACGGACGGCAACCCGCTGCCCGGAATTCCGGTCTCGTTCAAGGTGACGGCCGGCAGTGGCACGGCCGACGGGAAAACGCCAGTCACCGGCAGTGACGGAGTCGCCACCGTCGGCGGCTGGACGCTGGGGCCGAAGGTCGGGGCCAATACCCTGGAGGCGACGCTGTCCGGTCTCGAGGTACGCGGCAGCCCGGTGGTCTTCACCGCGACCGGGACCCCGGGTCCGGTGAGCGCGGCGACCAGCCTGGTCGTCGCGGATCCCGCCCAGATCTCGGCGTCGGCGGGCACGAGCAAGAGCACCATCACCGTCACCGCGCGCGACG
>DASSML010000115.1:0-2554 GCA_035688895.1 Gemmatimonadales bacterium | reverse complement strand
GCCTTGCTCGACTCGCACGACGCCGGTCAGCAGATAGCGCACGCCGAGCGCCTGCGCGATGCGCTCGGGCGGATCGCCGGCCTGTCGGTAGGGCACCGAGCTCGCCCGCGCGATGACCCGCACCTCCGGCAACCGGGCCAGCTTCCCCCGCACCGCGTCGCTCACGCCTTCGGCGAGGAGGGCGACACTCGAATCCCCCCGGCTCTCGAACGGCAGCACCGCGATCCTCGGCGGGCCCTCGGCTTTCGCCGCGGGCTGAGAACCTGTCGCCTGATTGCCGGCCGTCTGCGCCCGTCGCCACTCAACGAGGACTCCGGCCGCAATGATCGCTGCCGCGCCCAACACAGCAACCACAGTCCGTGCTTGGACCCGGCTGCGACCCTGCGCCCGTGCGCCCGCGCGCCCCTCCACCGTCCGCCCGTCCGGCGTCAGCCGATCCCCGGTCAACGCCTGCGCCAGCTCTTTGACCGACCCAAACCGTTCCCCCGGCTCCAAGGCCAGCCCCCGCTGGAGTGCCCCGTCCACCGCCGCCGTCAGCTCCGGCCGCCGCGCCCGCGCGCTCGGCGTAGGCGTCGTGTGCCGAGCGACGATGATCGCCCCCGCGGTCGCCCCGCTGAACGGCGGCTCGCCGGTGAGCATCTCGTAGCACACGGCGGCGAGCGCGTACTGGTCGGCCCGCTCGTCTACCGGATGCTCGTGCGTCGCCTGCTCCGGCGCCATGTAGGCCGGGGTGCCGAGGACGTGGCCGGTGCGGGTGAGCGACTCGTCGTCCCCGCCGGTGGTCGCCAGCGCGCGGGCGATCCCGAAGTCAGCGACCAGCACCATCCCGTCGTCGGTGAGCAGGATGTTTTCGGGCTTGATGTCGCGGTGGATCACGCCCTCGCCGTGGGCGTAGGCGAGCGCCTGGGCGGTCTCGCGGGTGATGCGGAGCGCATCTTCGATCGGGAGCGGCCCCTCGCGCCGGATACGGTCGCGGAGCGAGCCGCCCCGGACGTAGGGCATGGTGAACCAGAGCAGCGGTGCGCCAACGCCGGGGTCGGGATTGGGGAGCTCGCCCGAGTCGTAGACGCCGAGGACGTGCGGGTGCTGCAGTCGCGCGGCGAGCTCGATCTCCCGGCGGAAGCGCCGCGGGCGGACGGACAACGCGGTGGCGCGATCGGGGTGGATGACCTTGAGGGCGACGGGACGGCGGTGCTTGAGATCCTGGGCGAGGTAGACCACGGCCATGCCGCCCCGTCCGAGCTCGCGGTCGAGGCGGTAGCGATCCCCCAGGGCAGAGAGCAGCTGGTCGTCGATGATGAGCGAAAGTACTCTCGCGCGGCGCGACTCACCAGCCGCGCCCTCACTCGCTGCGGAGCACCTCGATCGGCTCGAACCGGGTGGCCCGGCGCGCGGGCGCCCAGGTCGCGACGGCCGCGACTCCCACGAGCCCGGCGGCGACCGCGGCATAGGTGAAGGGATCGAGCGGACTCACGGCGTAGAGCAGGCTGGCGCCGACCCGGGTCAGCAGGGCGGCGCCGGCCAGCCCGACCGCCAACCCTGTCGCTGCGAGCACCAATCCGTCGCGCAGCACGTCCCGCCGGACCTGGCCCGCCCGCGCGCCCAGGGCGAGGCGTACACCGATCTCGCGCCGCCGCCGGGTGACCGAATAGGACATGACCCCGTAGATCCCGATCGCCGCCAGGAGGAGGGCGAGCGCGGCGAACGCCGCGCAGAGGACCATGATGAACCGGGCGCGACCCTGCGCGTCGCCCACATACGCCCGGAGCGGACGCACGTCGTAGACCGGCAGCTCGGGGTCGAGCTCGGCGACCAGATGCCGGATCGTGGCCTCCTCCACTTGGGCTTCTCCCTTCGTCCGCACCGCCCACGCCATCGGGTTCCGCGGGCTCTGCCGGTGCGGCACGTAGACCTGCTCCCGCACCACCTCGGCCAGGTCGCGGTGACGGATGTGGCGCACTACGCCCACGACGTTGGCCCAGGTGGGGGCGAAGCCCGTGTCGGTCAGGAAATCCACCTGCACCCGCTGGCCGATCGCATCCCGTCCCGGCCACGCCTTTTCGGCCAGCCGCTCGTCCACCACGACCACAGGTGACCCGGCGCCGTCGTCCGATTCCTCGAAGCCGCGCCCCGCCACCAGCTTCGCGCCGATGGTCTCGAACCACCCCGGCCCGACAGAGCGCGCGTCAGCTTCCCGCCCTCCGCGGCTCTTCGGGTCTACCCCGTCATAGATGTACGGCGTGGACCAGTTGGGCAGGTCGTCGAAGGGCAGAGCGCTGGCCTCGCCGACCGCCTCCACTCCGGGCAGCGCACGCAGCCGGTCATCCAGTCGCCGCGCGAAGGCGGTGCTCGCCGCGACGCTCCGATATCGCGCGCGGGGGAGCGAGAGCCTGAACGTCAGCACCCGCTCGGCGCGAAAGCCGGGGTCCACCTGGGTGAGGGCGACGAAGCTGCGCATGAGCAGACCCGCGCCCACCAGCAGGATCGTCCCCAGCGCCACCTGCGACACCACGAGCAGACGCCGCATCCGGCGGCGCGGTGCGTCGTCGCCGCT
>DASSML010000114.1:0-3199 GCA_035688895.1 Gemmatimonadales bacterium | reverse complement strand
CGGAGAAATCCATGCAGGTACCGATCGCGCAGTGGAATCAGGCCGGCGGCAACCCGGCCGGCAGCGGGTTTCGCGCGGTCAATACTGTCGTGCCGGTGAGCGGGCGGGCCCGCTACATTCACCTGCCCTCCGATGCGGTCGGGTCGAGCCCGGTGATCGGGCCGAACGGCGAGATCTACGTCGGCACGCAAGCCGGCGAGCTCTTTGTCTGCCGGATCGATCGCGAGCGGGTGCTGCATGCGCCCTTCGAGCGCAAGACGCAGATCGCCGATATCGCCTTCGCCGTCCATACGCCCGCGGTCGGGGCGGACGGCACCGCCTACTGCCTCTGCACCACCAAGCGGAATCCACGCGACCACCGCCAGCCGCCGGCACCGACCAATCTGATCGCAGCGGTCAACCCCGACGGCACGGTGCGCTGGACAACTCCAGTGCCCCCGCAAGAGTTCGAAGGTCACTGGTCGCAGGGCGCCGTGCGCGGAGCGTTGCGGGTCCTGTCCGACGGCAGCGCGGCGCGGATCATCTTTGCCGCCAACTACGACCTTGTCGGCCGCGATCCGAGCACCGGCGGGCAGGGGCCGATCTACGTGCGCCATCTCGGCATCCTCGACGAGACCGGCGCCTTCCGGCTATTCCATCGCTATCAGGAGGAGCGGCCCTTCGTCGAGGCGCATGGCAGCGGCGGCTTCGGGGATACCGTCACCCTCGACGATCTTCCGCCGCTTCCGCCCGGGCCCCAGCTCCCGGAAGGCGTGCACCCGTACCAGGACACGCCGGTCGTCTTCGGCAGCATGCCCTCGAGCGATCCCTGGACGATCGTGGTCGCTGGCCGCTCAGGTCTCTACGCGTTTCGGTGGAGCTATCTCGACGACAGCTTCGTCACGCAGCCCGGCCGGTTCAGCACGGCCTCGCCGAGCACCTCGCCGGCGGCGTTTCCGAACGGGTTGCTCGCCGCCACCGGCGCCAACGCCATGGCAATCTACGACACCGACACCTTCGCGTCCTACGCGCAGACCAACATCCTCGGGCGGGAGACGATGACAGCCGGCGGGCTCCGGCAGATCTACTGCCTCTCGCGCGGCGGCGTGCTGAACCTGGTGGACAGCAATGGTCAGGTCGTGAAACGCCGGCAGCTCGGCGCCGACACAGTCGCGTTCCCCGTGCTGTCGGGTAACCACGTCCATGTCGCGACCATGACGGAGCTCCGTACCCTCACGCTCGATCTCGAGGACGTCTCCTCGGTCGATCTGCAGAATCAATCCAGTTTTCCTGGCCGCTCCTCGCCCGCGATCGGGGCCGACGGCAGCGTCTATCTCGCGATCGGCTCCTATCTGCACTGCTATCTGGCGCCCGAGCCGTCTATCGGCCCGGACATGGGGCCACCGGTCATGGGATGACGGGATGTAACGGAGCGCTGTCCGGGCGGGACTGGTAACTTGCAGACCATGACCACCCCCATCCTCGCCGCCCTGCTCGTCGCGCTGGCCTTCGCCACCCCGGCCGCCGCCCAGACACCGTCCCCGCTTCCGAGCGAGCGGCCCGACAGCCTGCGGCCTCCGACCGACGGCTACGACTACGCCCGCCGCATCGTGATGATCCCGATGCGCGACGGGGTCAAGCTCCACACGGTGATCCTGGTGCCGAAAGGCGCGTCGCACGCGCCGATCCTGCTCACCCGCACCCCCTACGATGCCGACGCGCTCAGCGCCAACACCACCAGCACCCACCTGGGCGCGAGCCTGTACGGCTACGACAACGCCACCGACGTCGTGGTCGAGGGCGGGTACATCCGGGTCATCCAGGACGTGCGCGGGAAGTACGGCTCCGAAGGCGACTATGTGATGAACCGGCCGCTCCGCGGCCCGCTCAATCCCACCGCCGTCGATCATTCGACCGACACGTACGACACGATCGACTGGCTGGTGAAGCACGTCCCCGAGAGCAACGGGAAGGTCGGCATCCTTGGCATCAGCTACGACGGCTTTCTCGCCCTCATGCCGCTGGTGAACCCGCACCCCGCGCTCAAGGTGGCGGTGCCGATGAACCCGATGGTGGACGGGTGGATGGGCGACGACTGGTTCCACAACGGCGCGTTCCGCCAGCAGAACATGCCCTACATCTGGGAGCAGGTGGTCACCCGGGACAATTCCGCCAAGTGGGCCACCAGCCACTACGACGACTACGACATGTTCATGCAGGCAGGCTCCGCCGGCGAGCTGGGCCGGCGGCGAGGGATGGAGCAGTCGGGGTTCTGGCGGAAGATCCTGGC
This sequence comes from Gemmatimonadales bacterium, assembly GCA_035688895.1. Classification (GTDB taxonomy): domain Bacteria; phylum Gemmatimonadota; class Gemmatimonadetes; order Gemmatimonadales; family GWC2-71-9; genus CAVVWJ01. The sequence goes on along the minus strand of DASSML010000114.1, from coordinate 930 downwards.
GCACCCAGCCTACGACGCGTTCTGGCGGGAGCAGGCGGTGGACAGCATCCTGGCCCGGCAGCCCCTCAAGGTGCCGACGATGATCGTCCACGGGCTGTGGGACCAGGAGGACATCTACGGCGCGCAGGCGGTCTACCGGGCACTCGAGCCCAAGGACAGCGGCAACGACAAGGTGTTCCTGGTGATGGGCCCGTGGTACCACGGCCAGCAGATCGACGAGGGCAGCCACCTCGGCGCGCTCCGGTTCGAGAGCAACACCGCGCTCTGGTTCCGCCGGCACGTGCTGCGGCCGTTCCTCGACCATTACCTCAAGGACGACGCCCCGCCCGCCGACGTCGCGCCGGTGACCGCCTTCGAGACCGGCAGCAACACCTGGGAGCGGCTCGACCGCTGGCCCGACGGATGCGAGAAGGGCTGTCCCCCCAAGCCCACCCCGCTGCACCTGCTCGCCGGCGGGCGGCTCGGCTTCAAGGCACCGGGCGCCGCGGACTCGGCGTTCGACGAATACATCTCGGACCCGGCCCGGCCGGTGCCGTTCCGCCGGCGGCCGATTCAGCCGGTGGGCTACGGCGGCGAGTTCACCTGGGAGTACTGGCTGGTGGACGACCAGCGGGAGCAGAGCGGCCGGCCCGACGTGCTGACCTTCACCTCCGAGGTGCTGACCTCGCCGGTCAAGATCAGCGGGCAGCCGGTGGCCCACCTGGTCGCCTCCACCAGCGGCACCGATGCCGACTGGGTGGTGAAGCTGATCGACGTCTACCCCGACGAGGTGGCCGAGCAGAAGGAGATGGGCGGGTATCAGCTCATGGTGGCGGCCGACATCTTCCGGGGACGGTACCGGCATAGCCTCGAGACGCCGACGCCGCTCAAGCCCAACGCCCCCCTGCCCTACCAGTTCAAGCTGCCGGCGGCGAACCACGTCTTCCTGCC
>DASSML010000113.1:0-5108 GCA_035688895.1 Gemmatimonadales bacterium | reverse complement strand
GACGGGGCGGCCGAGGTGAGCCTGGCGCCCGAGGACGAGAGCTGAGGGTCAGACGCCGCCCAGCCAGGGATAGCCCTGGTCTTCCCAGTAGCCGCCGTGCCGCTCGGCAGTGAGGGTCATGGCGCTCAGGTACTTGGTGAGCTTGTAGCCGAGCTTCACCGGCGAGTAGAGCCGGAGCGGCGCGCCCCGCGAGGGCGAAAGCGCCTGGTCGTTCCGGGCGTAGGCCAGGATCGTCTGGGGGTGTGCGGCGCTGGTGAGGTCCCATCCGTTGGAGTACCCGCTGTCGAACGAGTCGAACCGCAGATAGCGCGCGGTCGGCAGCGGCTCCACCATCGCGAGCACCGAGGAGACCGGCACCCCGGTCCAGGTCGCGATGGCCGTCCAGCCCTCCACGCAGTGGTGCTTCACCGTGTAGGTAACGCTCGGGATGCTCTGGAGCATCGGTAGCGTGAGCCGCACCGGCTTCCGCACCAGGCCGCCGACCTCGAGGGCCCAATTCGCCGGCGGATCGGGAAAGCGGTGTTGCCGATTGTAGGTAATGGAGTAGGCCGGGAACGCCTGCTCCGGCGTGCGGGCCGAGAGCGGATACTGCTGGGCCAGCCGCCGGTTGGACTGGATGATGTGCTCGCCCACCCAGTCGTTGATCCGGCTCACCATCCGAAGCCTCGGCTCGAGCAGCGAGCCGCCGTCCCAGCCGCAGGCCGCGATGAGCGAGGCCGGTCCCGCCGCCAGTCCCAGCCGGAGAAAGTCGCGCCGGTTCACGCCGCCGGGCTCAGCCATGGCTGGGGAACCTTCCGCGGTACCACCCCGAGATCATCGCCCGGAGCGACGCGGGATCGACCACCAGCACGAGTACCACGTGGAGCAGCGTGAAGCCGATGAAGATCCAGACCGCCCAGAAGTGCCAGTAGCGCGCCAGCTCGTACCCTCCGAACAGCGAGGTGAGCCACGCGAGCTGCACCGGCTTGTAGATGGCGAATCCGGTGAGCGCCGAGAGCGCGCCCAGCAGCACGATGGCGGTGTAGGCGCCCTTCTGCAGCGCGTTGTGCTTGCCTTGCGGCGGGTGGTCGCGCCGGAGCCGGAGGTAGTAGAGCTGCATCTGGATGGCCGGACCGAGGTCGCGGGGACGGAAGAGCAGCGAGCGCCACTCGCCGGTCCACACCAGGAACCCGAGGTACAGCAGCCCGGTGAGAACGAACGGCCAGGCCAGCGCGAAGTGCCAGTTGAGGCCGCCGGCGAGCCATCCCCCCAGGCGGGCCCAGTGCGGGATCGGGCCGCCGTCGAGCGGGTTGGGATAGTACGCCTCGCCCCGCGGGCCAAAGTGGGCAAAGGCCAGGTAAATCTGGAGCCCGCTCGCGATCATCCCGAGCAGGAAGACGGCATTGAGCCAGTGGGTGAGGCGTACGATCCCGTGGTGACGCTTGACGGGGGCTCTGGTGGCCATGCGATCGTCTCCGGGGTTGCTGGCAATCTACCCCTTAGAACGCGGCCCGTGCCCCGGCGGTTCTACTCGTACCGGAGCGCCTCGATCGGATCGAGCCGCGCGGCTCGGCGGGCGGGCCAGATGCCGAAGAAGAGCCCCACCACGGCGCTGAATCCGAAGGCCACCGCCACCGCCTCGGGCGAGATCAGGGTGTTCCACTGCATCCACCGGGAAAGGGCCATCGCGGCGCCGGTGCCCAGCGCGATCCCGATCAGGCCACCGATCAGGCAGAGGGCCAGCGCCTCGACCAGGAACTGGAGCATGATGTCGCGCCGGCGGGCGCCGAGCGCCTTGCGGACCCCGATCTCCCGGGTCCGCTCGGTCACCGAGACCAGCATGATGTTCATGATGCCGATCCCGCCGACCACCAGACTCACCGCCGCGATGCTGGCGAGGAGGGTGGTGAAGACCTGGGTGGCCTCCTGCTGGGTCGCGAGGATGTCCTGCGGGTTCCTGACCGTGAAGTCGTTCTCGCCGCCGGGGCGGATCTTGTGCTCCCGCCGGAGGATCCGCTCCAGGTCCACCATCCCCTGCTGGATCGGAACCCCGTCCTTCACCTCGACCGACAGGGTCCGGAGCCGGTTGGAGCCGAACACCCGGTACTTGGCGGTCTGCAGGGGAATCAGGATCTGCTCGTCCGGGTTGGGGCCGAACCCGCCGGCCGCGCCCTTCTCGCTCAGCACCCCGACGATCTCGAAGGGAATGCCCCGGATGAGCAGGGTCTGGTGGATCATCGCGCCCGGGTTGCCGCCGAGCATGCGCGGCACGGAGGACCCGAGGACGGCGTAGCGCTGACGGGCCTCGTCGTCGCCGGCGGTGAACATCCGGCCGAAGGGCACGGTGTAGTTCTTCACCTCCACGTAGTCCGCGGTCGTGCCGACGATGCTCAGGTTGCTGTTCTGGTTCCCGTACTTGACCTGCAGCGACTGCTGCATCTCGGGCACCACGGCCTTGAGCAGGGTGCCGTCGCGGCGGAGGGCATCGTAGTCGTCGGTGCTGAGGATGGTGCGGTCGGTGATGCGGACACCCCCGAAGCGCGCCTGGCCGGCGAAGACGGTGAAGACGTTCGCACCTAGCGCCGCGATCCGGTCCTGCACCGCCTTCTGGGCGCCGCTGCCGAGGGCCACCATGGTGATCACGGCCCCCACGCCGATGATGATTCCCAGCATGGTGAGCAGCGACCGGAGCTTGTTGGCCCGGATCGCCCGGAAGGCCACCGCCACCGTCTCGCCCAATAACACGTCAGCGGGCTCCGCCGGCTGGCTGCTGCTGCTGGCGCATGCCCGGCACGGCGCCGCCGCCGCCGGTCATCCGATTGGTCCGCTCCTGCATTTCCTGCTGCGACTGCACCAGGCTCGCGCTCGGGAGCACCAGCACCGAGTCGGACTCGCTCAATCCGCTCACCACCTCGCTGTAGTCGAGGTCGGTGAGACCGGTGCGGACCCACACCGGCGTCGGACCCGCGGGGCGCTTGACGAACACGATGAACCGGCCGCCGAAGAGCCCCTCGCTTCCCGCGGAGCCTCGGCGGGTTCCGCCGCCGGCCCCGCCTCCGCCACCGCCTGCCTGGCGCACCTTCTCCAGGATCGCCGCCTCCTCGGCCGTGAGCTCACCGCCCGAGCGGCGCTTCAGGAACGCGGACCGGACCTGCGCCTCGCTCACGCCGGCCGGCAAGGTCACGGTGCGCCCGTTGCCCAGGGTCATCGTGGCGCCGCCGGCCGAATCGCGTCGGGACGAATCGGCGCCCGCCGCGCCGCCCATGGACGCCTGGCCGCCCTGCTGCTCCGCGGCCAGCTGGCGGTCCACCGCCTCCGGCGAGAGCCCCAGCACCTGCGCCGCCGAGCCCACGTCGCGCTGGGTGCGAAGCGCCGCGTTGGGGACCGCCAGCACATTCGGGCGCTCGCCCACGTGGATCTCCACCTCGGCGTTCATCCCCGGACGGAGCAGCCCGGCCCGGTTGTCGATCCGCACCAGCACCGGGAACATGGTCACGTTCTGCTCGGTCTGGGCCTGGGGCTCGATCTTGAGCACCGACCCATCGAAGGGCCGGTTGGGGAAGGCGTCCACCGTCACCGTGGCCCGTTGGCCGACCTGGATCTTGCCGATGTCGGTCTCGTCCACCAGGGTGCGCACCTGCACCAGGCCGAGGTCGGCCATCTTGAGCAGCACGGTGCCGCCGCCGACGTCCTTGGTGGGCGACGAGATCACCTGCCCCCGCTCGACGTCCTTCTCGATGATGGTGCCGGTGATCGGCGCCAGCACGTTGGTGTCGTCGAGCTGATCCTTGGCGGTCTCCACCGCCACCTTGGCCCGGACCACGTTGGCCTTGGCGTTGGCGTAATCGAGCAGCGCGGTCTCGTGCTCCTGCTCGGTGATCGACTGGGTCTGGAACAGCGTGTCGGCCCGGCGCTTCTGCGACGTGGCGTTGGTGAGCTGGGCCTCGGCCACCTCGAGGTCGGCCTGGGCCTGGGCCACCTGATTGCGCGGGTTACGCGGGTCCACCCGCACCATCATCGTCCCCCGCTTGACCAGCTGTCCCGTCTCCACCCGCAGGTCGAGGATCTCACCGGAGGCCTTCGACTTCACCTCGACCACGGTGTCGGGCTGCACCGTGCCCGACGCCTGAGCCGTCACCACGATGTCGCGGTGCTCCACCGGCAGGGCCTGGTACACCACCGGCGGCGCCTCCTTCTTGCAGCCCGCGAGCGCGGCTACCATGAGGCTCGAGGTCAACCCGAGCCCGCGGAGCGACCGGATCATGCCCGCCTCCCCGGGGCGGCGAAGTCCCGCTCCACCCGGCCGTCCTTCAGGTGCACCTGGCGCAGGGCGTGCGCGGCGATATCGAGCTCATGGGTCACCAGCACGATGGTCTGCCCCTCCCGGTGCAGCGCCTCGAACAGGCCCATGATTTCTTCGCTGGTGGCGCTGTCGAGGTTGCCGGTCGGCTCGTCGGCCAGCAGGATGCTGGGCGAGTTGACCAGCGCGCGCGCGATGGCGACGCGCTGACGCTGTCCGCCTGAGAGCTCGTTGGGCCGGTGCTGCACCCGGTCGCTCAGTCCCACCCGCGCGAGCGCGTCGCCGGCCAGCGCCCGGCGCTCCTTCGAACCCATCCCCGCGTAAACCAGTGGCAGCTCGACGTTGTGCAGCGCCGTGGCCCGCGGGAGCAGATTGAAGGTCTGGAACACGAATCCGATCTCCTTGTTGCGGATCCGGGCCAGCTCGTCGTCGTCCAGCTCGCTCACCCGGTGGCCGTTCAGCCAGTACTCGCCCCCCGTAGGGCTGTCGAGGCAGCCGATCAGGTTCATGAGGGTGGACTTGCCCGATCCGGACGGTCCCATGATCGCCGTGAACTCGGCCCGGGCCAGCGCCACGCTGACCCCACGGAGCGCCTTGACGCTGGCCTCACCGGCCCCGTAGACCTTCCACACCCCCGCCGCGCGAGCCGCGGCTCCACTCGTGCCCACCACATGTCCTTCCGTATGAATGTCAAGACTCATCCTGTCGGGCGGTGGTCACCCTCGCGTCGGTCTGCGGGCGTACGCACGACGGAGCTTTCGCCAAGGGTCGATCCCGATGCCGTCTCAGGGTTTCCCCGGGCCCTATCGCCCCGCCCCACCCCGCCGAT
>DASSML010000112.1:0-5435 GCA_035688895.1 Gemmatimonadales bacterium | reverse complement strand
CAGGATATAGAAGTGCAGGTGCCGGAGCCGCTCGTTGAACGACATCACGTAGGTTCGCTCGGGGCCGACCTCGCGCTCGACGGCTGCCACGCCGGCCCGCAGAATCGGGCCCAGCGCCGCGGCCTCTTCGGGTGTGACCTGAGCGAGCGATTCCACGTGGCGGCGCAGCTTCACCAGCACTTCGCCGGGGTCGGTCCAGGCGCCGGTGTGGTGACTCACCAGCCACAGGCCGTCATCATAGACCGGGCCGCCCGGCGCGACGATGCGTCCGGCAACCTCGTCGCAGATGGGGCATCCGGGAGAACCGGCCATGGCGCACCTTTCGAAATAAGTCAGACTGGTAGGGTATGTGGGTCCTCGGGTCCACGGAAGAGGGTTCGCTTGACGACCCCGTTTCCGAGTCCTAACATTAGCTCTCCCAAGCGCATTGGTGCTTTCCGGCACCCGGTCGGCGGCGTCCGCCGCAGGCCGCATCCCGAGGTGTCATGCTCGAAGGGTTCAAAGCCCGTCTGGACCGGCTCTTTCGCGAGCGGGGTGGCGGCACCGCCGATCCGCGCGCCGCTGCCGCGGCGCTGCGGGAGGCCCTGGTGGAGGCGCGCGCCGGCATCACCACCATGCGCGAGGCCCTCGCCGCGAGCGAGCTCGAGCTGGCCGCCGAACAGAAGCAGCTGGCCGACGCCGAGCGACGGGGCCGGCTCGCGGCGGCGATACCCGATCAGGAGACGGTCACGGTGGCCGAGCGCTTCGCGGCCCGCCACCGCGAGCGAGTCACGCTGCTGGAGCGGAAGCTGGTGGTGCAGCGGGACGAGCTGGCGTTGGCCGAGCGGGAGGTCGAGGAGATGACCGGTCAGCTTCGGAGCGGTACCGCCTCGGCGGAGTCGATCCGGGTCGCCTGGCAGCACCTCGAGGCCGCCGGCGCCTCGATACCGACCGACGACGAGCGCCTGGCCCACGAGGCTGACCGCCGTCGGCGGGACGAGGCGGTGGAGGCGCAGCTGGAATACCTGAAGCGAAAGATGGGCAAGAAAGACTAAAGGAGTTTCCCGTGGCCGTTACCGCCGCTCCCGCTTCTCCTTCTGCCGGCTCCCCGACCGCCGATACCCGGTTCTTCGGGCATCCCCGCGGTCTCGCGACCCTGTTCTTCACCGAGATGTGGGAGCGCTTCAGCTACTACGGTATGCGGGCGCTGCTCATCCTGTACATGACCGCGCCGCTCGCGGCCGGGGGATTGGGTTTCGACACGGCCAAGGCAGCGCCGATCTACGCCATGTACGTCAGCTCGGTCTACCTCCTGTCATTGCCCGGAGGCTGGTTGGCCGACCGCGTGCTCGGCCTGCGTCCCGCCGTCTTCGTCGGCGGCGTCGTGATCATGGCGGGGCACATCTGCCTCGCCATTCCGTCGCTCCCCCTGTTCTACCTGGGCCTGGTCCTGATCGCCTCCGGGACAGGGCTGCTCAAGGGCAACATCAGCGTGCTGGTCGGGAAGCTGTACGCCCCGGACGACGTGCGGCGGGACGCGGGCTACTCGCTCTATTACATGGGCATCAATACCGGGGCATTCATCGCGCCGCTGGTCACCGGGTGGCTGGCGCAGAGCGACGCCTTCCGGGGCATGCTCTCGTCGATGGGGTTCTCGGTCGAGAGCTCCTGGCACTGGGGATTCGGCGCGGCAGCCGTGGGGATGTTCTGTGGCCTCGTGCAGTACAGCCTGGGTGGCAAGTATCTGGCCGAGGATGGGCGGCATCCGATCCGCCCGTCCGACCCGGTCGAGGCGGCCCGGCTCGATCGCCGGATCCGCGCAGGTGGACTCGTCGCCGGGGCGGTGGTCGTGCTGCTGGGCGTATTGCTGGGCACCGGCTCGCTGAGTCTCGACCCCGGGGCGGTGTCGAGCGCGTTCAAGTGGGTGCTGATCGGGATCACAGTCGGGTTCTTCGCCTGGCTGCTCTCGAGCCGGCAATGGACGACGGCGGAGCGCAAGCGGCTGGTGGTGGTGACGGTGCTCTTCGTGGCGGCCACGATCTTCTGGATGGCGTACGAGCAGGCCGGCTCGACGCTCAACCTGTTCGCCGAGCGCAGCACCAACAACGTGGTGCTGGGGTATGCCTTCCCGGCCGCCTGGTATCAGTCGGTGCCGGCACTCTTCGTGATCGTCTTCGCCGGCGTCTTCGCCGTGATCTGGCTCCGTCTGGGCCACCGCAATCCATCCAGCACCGCGAAGTTCAGCTTCGCGCTTTTCCTCCTGGCGGCTGCGTTCGCCATCATGATCGGGGCCGCGGCGGTCGCCGCGACGGGGGCCAAGGTCAGTCCCCTCTGGCTGGTGGCGTCCTACCTGCTGCAGGTCTGGGGCGAGCTGTGTCTGAGCCCGGTGGGCCTGAGCGCCATGAGCACGCTGGCGCCGGCGAGGATCTCGGGGCTGGTGATGGGAGTCTGGTTCCTGGCCCTGAGCGTGGGGAGCTACCTGGCCGGCATGGCGGCCAGCGTGTACGAGACGATGCCGCTCACCATGCTCTTCACTGGCGTCACCCTCACGGCGGTGGTGGCAGGCGTCGTGCTCCTCCTCCTGATCAAGCCGATCCAGCGGATGCTGGCGTCGTAAGGGCGTAGAGCAGGACCTCCCCGACGTCGTCGTCCTCCTCCGAGGCCACCGGGCGCATGCCCACGTTCTCGGCCACCCGGAGCGCCGGGGTGTTCCAGACCGGCGCGAGCGCGCGCACCTCGCGCACTCCCGCTTGGGTGAAGGCCCATTCGATCATCGCGCGCACCGCCTCCGTGGCGTAGCCGTGGCCCTCGAACGCCGGGTACATGGCGTAGCCGATCAGCACGGCGCCGTCTCCGTCGGGCGGTCCGGCGAACGCCACCGAACCGACCGCTTCCCGGGTTTCCCGTCGGATCACGAGCCAGTTCCACCACGCGGCCTCCGCGGGCGCCTCGCCGAGGCGATCGCGCACTACCGGCAGGGCATCGGCCATATACGGCGGCGGCGCGGCGTCGGCGAAGCGCGCGCCGGTCAGCCGCTCGAGCGTCCCACGGTCTCGAGCCAGGAGCGCGGCTACCGCCGGACCGGCCAGGGGGGCGAGCTCCAATCGCTCGCTGAGCACACGTGGCTGCGAGTTCTGCGGCATAGAAACTCCAGATCGGCTCAACGCGCCGGAATCTTCAGCGTTCGAAATGCGGAGCTGCGCGGCTCCGACCCGTCGGTGACCTCACGGACCCACCAGCGGTACTCGCCGGCGGGGAGCGCGGACGGGAGGCGCAGAGTCGTGTCTGCCGTGGTATCGCTCCGGACGACGCCCCGATCCGCGCCCTGGATCTCGAGCACGTAGCCCGATGCCTCCCCTATGGGATGCCAGCTGAACACCGGGGCATCGCTCGAGCTCACGCCGGCAGCCGGAGCCGCCAGCACGATGTCACCGGTCGTGCCGCGCACCGTCTCGCCACCACCGCGCATCTGACCCCGGACCAGGAAGCCCGCCGCCACGGCCGCCACGAGCGAGGCCGCGAGCGCGAGCGGCGCGCGACGCCACAGCGCCTCGCGCGCCGGCCGGCCACCTGCCTCGGTCGCTGCCTTGCCCACCGCGGCGAGCCACTCGTACTCGCGGTGACAGACCGCGCAGGACATCACGTGGTCGAGCGTGGCCAGCCGTTCGCTCTCCGATCCTTCGCGCTCGAGCAGCGCCAGCATCGCCTCGGGCGAGACGCAGCCGGAGGCCGGCGCGTTTCGCGCATCCACCCGCCGGCGGTAGAGCCGGCCCAGGCCCTCGATGCTGTTCAGGTCGTTCGAGTGGTCCATTGAACTCCCTCCGCCAACAAGCGCTCCCGCAGATCCGCCAGGCCGCGGTAGAGCAGATTCCGGGTCTTGGCCTCCGACCACCCCAGCAGCCGGGCGATCTCCTCGCGGGAATGACCCAGCAGGTGCATCCGAACGACCGGCCGGCGGGACGGGTGAATGGCGTCGATGGCCCGCTCGACCTGGGCCGCCAGCTCGGAGTGCTCCAGGTCCCGGTCGGGTCCGGACGCCGCCGGCAGGACTTCGTCCTGGTCCTCGATCGTCTGGGTCCGGTCGCCGCCACGGGCGCGGCGACGGCGCAGCAGGTCGATCGCGGCCGAAAGCGCCGTTCTATGAAGGTATGACGCAGAGATGCTCGCGATATGCTCACTCGCGCCGGCCAGCTCCCCGTGGGCCCGCCAGAGGCGGATCCGGACCTCCTGCACCAGCTCGTCCACGTCGTCGCCGGTGAAGTGATAGCGCCAGCAGACGCTCCGGAGAATGCCGGAGAAATTCGCCAGCACCCGCTCCAGCGCGGGCGAGAGAGAGTCGGAGGTGCCTTCCATAGGCGCCAAGCTACGGTCAGCGCTCCGGCGGGGCAAACGGGCGGAGGGCCACCGTCGCGAAGGGGTCGCCCACGACGGTGAAGGCGGCCCAGGCCGCCGCAGGAGCGCCGTCGCGGCGGGCCTCGAGCTTGGCCGCTCGGAGGGCGTCGACCACGGACATTCCCCGGGCGAGTCCGATATAGAGCCGTTCGACGAGGGGGACGACGCGTTGGTCCCCCACCCGCCAGCTGGTCGCCACTACGCTGTGCGCGCCGGCCTCGAGCAAGGGTGCGGTGAGTCCCTGCATTCCCTCGCCATCCACCACCACGCCGCCGGCCGTCCGGCAGGCCGAGAGCACGACCAGGTCGGCGGTGAGTCGCAGGCGTCCGAGCTCGCCCGGGGTAACGAAGCCGTCGTCGCCCTCGCCCGGCGTGAGGGCCAGGGCGGTGTGGACCGCCACCCGCTCGTCCACCAATGCATGGGTGGCGAAGTGGAGCACGCTGTAGCGGGCGAGCGAGACGGTCTTGAGCCGGTGCTCGCTGGCCTCACGGCCCAGCAGCAGGTCCGCATCGCCGTGCGCGGCCACCACCTTTGCCTCGGCACCGGATCCGGGAAGCTTCGGCAGTCCGCCAGCCGAGGCGAAGGCGGCCTGATAGCTCTCCGATCCGCGGTCCATGGCAGTAGGGAAGACCGGATCGCCGAAGGCGAGTACCCGTCCGTACCGCGCCGAGGGCGGCGGCTTCGCCTCGGTTCGCAGCACGGTCGCGATGGTGGCCGAGGGCGCGAGCCCGATGGCGAAGCGTTCAACGGCCTCACGGCCGTCGGCCAGCCGGAGCGCGTCCCAGGGGACCCGGTGGAGGACACCATCGGGGACGATGACCAACCGGGTGATCTCGGGGCCGAGCAGCTCGGCCGCTGGTTGCAGGAGCGCTGCTCCCAGTGCCCTTGCCTCGGTGGAGACGTCACTTTCCCGGGGGACCAGCGCCAGGAAACGCGCGATCGGCCCGGTGAGCGAATCCGCCGGCGGGAGAACGCGGGCGCGAACCAGTGGGCCGCCGGCCGATGCGGTGAGGACGAAGACCGTGGTCGGCGATCCATGCGCCCCGGTGACGAATTCCAGAAGC
>DASSML010000111.1:0-2114 GCA_035688895.1 Gemmatimonadales bacterium | reverse complement strand
CGGGCGAGTACCTCACCAAGGCCGTGGCGCAGCGCGACCCGCTCACCAATCAGTCGGTGGTCAATTTCACGCTCAGCCGCCGCGGCGGCCGGATCTTCTACGACGAGACCGGCAAGCACGTCGGCGACTACATGGCGATCGTGCTCGACGGCCGGGTGCAGGGCCGCCCCCCGGTGATCCAGAGCCGGATCAGCCGGAACGGCCAGATCACCCTGACCGGCCGGGGGCTGCAGGAGGCGCAGGATCTGGCCCTCACCCTCAAGGCGGGCGCGCTGCCCATTCCGCTCAAGATCGTCGAAGAGCGCCAGGTCGGCGCCAGTCTGGGCAGCGATTCGATCCACGACGGGATCATCGCCGGCCTGGTCGGCACCGGGCTGGTGATTCTGATCATGATCGGGTACTACCGCTTGAGCGGTGTGCTCGCAGTGATCGCGCTCGCGGTCTACCTGCTGTTCACGCTGGGCGGGTTGTCCATTGTGGAGGCGACGCTCACGCTGCCGGGGCTCGCGGGCATCGTGCTCTCGATCGGTCTCACGGTGGACAACAACGTGCTGATCTTCGAGCGAATGCGGGAAGAGCTGATCCACGGCAAGACCGTCCGGCTGGCGATGGACGAAGGGTTCCGCCATGCCATGAACGCCATCGTGGACTCCAACGTCTGCATGGTGCTGACGGCGCTGTTCCTCTTCCAGTTCGGCACCGGACCGGTGAAAGGCTTCGCCATCACGCTGATCATGGGCATCGTCGCCTCGATGATCACGTCGATCTTCGTCACCCGCACGCTGTTCCTCATCTGGCTGGCCCGGCGGCCCGCCATGACCACGCTGAGCATCTGACATGACACGACTCTTCGCCAACGCCAACTACGACTTCATCGGGGTTCGGCGCTACGCCTACGGCGTGACCGCCGCGATCCTGCTCCCGGGCCTGCTGTTCCTGATGCTCATGGGGCTCAACTACAGCATCGAGTTCACCGGCGGCACCCTGGTGCAGATCCGGAGCCAGAAGACGGTGGACGTGGCCCAGCTGCGGAGCGGGCTGGACCAGCAGGGGATCCACGGCGCCGAGATCCAGGGCTTCGGGGCGCCCAACGAGTATGTGATCCGGGCGCGGGTCGCCAAGCCCGGCACCGACGCGAACGACACCCAGGCGACGGCGGCCGCGGTCTCGCACGCGCTCGACACGGTGCTGGGGCAGGGGACCTACAGCGTGCTCCGCACCGAGGCGGTGGGCCCCAAGGTGGGCGGCGAGCTCCGGCAGAAGGCGTTCCTCGCGATCTTCCTCTCGTTCTTCGCGGTGCTGGCCTATCTGGCCTACCGCTTCGAGTGGCGTTTCGGCCTCGCCGCGGTGATCGCGACGGCGCACGACATCCTGGCCACCATCGCCTTCATCGGCGTGATGCGCCTCGAGGTGAGCCTGACGATCGTGGCCGCGGTGCTCTCGATGGTGGGCTACTCCCTGAACGACACGATCATCATCTTCGACCGGGTCCGCGAAGACCTGAAGAAGTACAAGAAGGACCCGTTCGAGAGGGTGCTCAACCGCGCCATCAACGAGACGCTGCCGCGGAGCGTCCTGACCCACGGGACCACCCTGGCCACCCTCATCGCCCTGGCGGTCTTCGGCGGCGAGGTGATCCGGCCCTTCGCCCTGGTGATGTTCTTCGGCGTCTTCACCGGCACCTTCTCGTCGATCTACATCGCCTCGCCGGTGCTGATGGCCATCGAGCAGCGCTGGCCCGGCGCACTGGCCCGGGGCCACATGGGCACCACACCGCCGCCGCCGGCTCCGTCGACGGCGGGGCGGAAGCCGCAGCCGGTCGGGCGGTAGGGGCGGGCGGACAGGCGGACGGTCGCAGGCCTACTAGAGGGTCGGCCGCCAGGCCGTTAGTTCATCCTCCGACCGTCCGCCTGTCCGACCCTCCGCCCATGCTCATCGACACCCACTGCCACCTCGCTGCCTCCGCCTACGACGCCGATCGCGCCGAGGTGCTGGAGCGGGCGTGGACGGCGGGGGTGGAGCGCGTGGTCGTCGTGGGCGAATCGCCCGAGGCCTCCGATCGCGCGCTCGCGCTGGCTCGGGCCGAGCCTCGGCTCGCGACCACGGCCGGCATC
>DASSML010000110.1:0-2941 GCA_035688895.1 Gemmatimonadales bacterium | reverse complement strand
AGCACCGCGGGGGCGGGCAGGCCGACGAATCCGGTATCGAAGGAATCGAGGAAGTTGCTCGTGTTGCCCGGCTGCTGGCTCAGGGCGTCCAGTCGTTCCGCCGAGAACACCGTATGGAGACTGGGGAAGACCTGCCAGACGACCGCGGTCGCGGCGGCCAGGACGACGTAGTAGGCGGCGACCCGCACCACCGGGTCGTCGGCTACGCCGGCGAACCTGTTCTTGAGAGTCTGGTCCACGCCCCACCTCCGGGGTAGGCCCGTCTGGCTTCTGCGGAAGGCGGAAGAGGGAGACGCCTGGGGAAAGATGGCCGCCCGCTCGGACCAGTCAAGTGACGCAGAATCAGCGAGGAAGCCGCTAGTTGGCCTGGGCGACGAGTTGCAGCAGCGAGCTGCCGTATCGCGCCAGCTTCGATGGGCCGACGCCTTTGATGCCGGCGAGCCGGTCGGTGGTTTCAGGCCGGGCGGCGGCGATGGCGGCCAGGGTGCTGTCGTGGAACACCACGTAGGCGGGTACCGCCTGCCGTGACGCCTCCTCGCTCCGCCACTGCTTGAGCCGGACCAGCAGCTCGGGGTCGGCCGGCGTGTCCGGCGCGGCCTTCGTGGCCTGCCGTCGGCGGGGAGAACGGCCGCCGGGTAGCTCCAGCTTGGGACGCTCCTTCCCCATCGCCACCGCTCGCCCCTCAGGAGTCAGGGCCAGCACGAAGGCCCCGGGCCGCCCCCCCTCGATTCCGCGCCGCTCCAGCAATCCCTGGTCGGCCAGGGCGCCGAGCAGGTCCTTGATGGCGTCCAGCGACACGTCGGACAGTTTGCCGTAGGTGGGGATCCGGTCGAGGCCGCGGTCGAGCACCTCGCGCACCCGGCTTCCCGCCAGGACCTGAGCCACGCGCTCCACACCGAACCGCCCGCTCAGGCGCCCCACGGCCGAAAGCGCGATTCGGACCCGCAGCAGCTCGGGCTCGTCGAGAACCCGGCCCTGTCCCCTGCCCCAGCCCAGACAGACGTCGCACACGCCGCAGTGCGGCGCGGCCCCACCCTTGGCGCGCCCGGCGAAGTAATCGTAGACGAACCGCGTGCGGCAGCCGCGCCCGTATGCGTAGCGAACCATGCCGTCGAGCCGCTCCCGGTCGCGACGGGCCTTGAGGGCCAGCGCTTCGCCGTCGAGCGGTACCGGGCCGTGGCCCGGGGCCACCTGGGCCGCGTCGGCGGCGCGGGTGAGGAGCCGGACTGCGGTCGCCGTCGCGAGGCCCGCCGCCCCGTCCTGGCCCAGGCTGCGCTCGATCTCCTCCCCCGCCATGCCGGTTCCGAGCAGGCGCCAGACGTCCCGGATCAGCTTGGGCGACGGATTGGCGCCGGCGAGGAAGAACTCCTGGGTTCGGACGTCCGCCGGTGCGAACAGCAAAGTGCATCGCGCGGGGAGCCCGTCGCGGCCCGCTCGACCCACTTCCTGGTAGTACGCCTCGACGCTGCCGGGCAGCTCGGCGTGGACGACGAAGCGGAGGTCGGCCTTGTCCACTCCCATGCCGAAGGCGTTGGTCGCCGCGATCACGTCGAGCTCCCCGGCGAGGAACGCATCCTGGACCCGGTGCCGGTCGGCGTCGTCCATGCCGGCGTGATACCGTCCGGCCCGCAGGCCCAGCTCCGACAGGGAGTCGGCCCAGAGATCCACCGACTTGCGGGTGGCGCAGTACACGATGCCCGGGGTTCCCACCGCGGCGAGGACCTGTCCCAGCGCCCGGTGCTTGTCCTCGCGAGTGCGGCATCGCTCGACCGCCAGCGTCAGGTTGGGGCGCTCGAACCCGGTGACGAGCTCAACGGGGGACTGCAACCCCAGCTGGGTCGAAATGTCGGCCCGCACCTCCGGGGTGGCCGTCGCGGTGAAGGCGGCGGCGGGCACGGCAAGCTCGGCGCGTAGCTGGGCCAGCCTCCTGTAGTCGGGGCGAAAATCGTGACCCCACTGACTGATGCAATGGGCCTCGTCCACCACCAGGCGCGCGGGCTGGGCGCTCCGCAGCGCCGCCCGGAACGCCCCGCTGGCGAGCCGCTCGGGCGCCACGTACACCAGCTTCAGGCGGCCCGCACCCAGCTCCCTTTCCGCCGCCGTGCGCTCCTGACCGGAGAGCCCGGAATGAATGGCCGCGGCCGCGATGCTTCGCGCGCGCAGCGCATCGACCTGGTTTTTCATGAGGGCGATCAGCGGGGAGACCACGACCGTGGTGCCCGGGAGAAGCAGCGCGGGCAGCTGGAAGCAGAGCGATTTGCCGGACCCGGTGGGCATGACGGCCACCAGGTCTCGACCCTCCAGCACCGCGCGGGCGGCATCCAGCTGTCCGGGCCGGAAGGCCTGGAGGCCGAAGTGACGGTGCAGTGCCTGCTCGAGGTCGGGGAGGGAGATGGACGGGGCGCTCACGGATGCAATGTATCCTGGGCGCCCCGAGGTTGGCCGTCAGTGCACGCGGATGATCCGCCCGGCCGACGGGACGCCGTTCCGGTTCAAGATGAAGAGCATGTAGTGACCCGGAGGTGCCGCATTCGCGTCGGGCGGCGCCGTAACGCTCAGGCCGCCACTTTGCTGGGTGAAGGTCAGGGTATTGGCCCGGGCGCTCTGGTCGAACGAGTGGGTGACGGCGCCGAGATGAATCCATCGCACGGCCGTCACCTGGGCGGCGTTGGGGGTGGCCACCTGGAACGGCGAGCCATAGGTCACGTCCGCGGGGGCCGAGGTGATGACGGGGCGCGCGCCCCGGAAGAGGTACGGCGGATGGAAGATCTCATGATTCCGCTCGGGCGTGTACGGAGTGTTGGTGCCGGGAATGTTGGCGTCACCGCTCGCACCGTGGAGAACCGTGCCGTCGGGCAGCAGCAGGGACACCGAGTGATAGCCCCGATCGATCGTGTTCGCCGCCAGGGGCGTCCAGTCGTTGGTGGCCGGATCCCAGAGC
>DASSML010000109.1:0-5228 GCA_035688895.1 Gemmatimonadales bacterium | reverse complement strand
CGCCACCGGGGTGACGGCGGGGCGCTCCCCCGTTTCCTCGGCTTCGATCCGACGAAGCTCCGCGGCGTACGCCACCACCTCCCGATCCGGCGGCGCATCCAGCTCCTGCTCCATCAAGACCTCGTAGACCCGCGCGTGCTGAAGGGCACCGGCGCGATCGCCGGCCGCCACCAGCGCGCGCATGAGCCCCAGCGCCACCCGGGCGTTGAGCGGATCCTGGCTCGCGAGCTTTCGCCACCACCCGACCGCGTCCCCCGAGTCGCCCCGCGCCGCGGCCTGTCGCGCCAACTTCTCCAGCGACGCGGCATAGCGGTGCGCCAGGCTGGCGCGCTCCTCCTCGGCCCAGCGCTCGAACTCGGGGGCATTCGGCAGGTGAAATCCGTCGAGGAAGCTGCCGGTGTACCGCTCCGCCGCGAGGTCGGGCCGGTTGGTGGACAGCGCCGACTGGAACTCGCCTACGTCGCTCGTGACCATGTCGGGGTTGAGCCGGAGGTCTTCGCGGCCGCCGAGGAACACGTCGTCGGTGCCGAGATCCTGGCGCAGGGCGTACACCGCCTGGCTGAGTCCGCGCCGGGCGCGGTCCCCCTCCGTGTCGGCCCACAGATAGGCCAGCACCTTTTCCCGGGTAAGTCCCGATTCACCCGCGGCGGCCAGCAGGGCGAGCAGCGCAAGACGGCGCGGCTGCGCCGCCGCGCCGGTCACGACGCCGCCGGCGTTTCGCACATGAAGCCTGCCGAAGGTGTGCACGCGCAACACGTTGCGCTCGATCATCGGGATGAAGGGTGAAGGCCGTCCTATAGTATCCGCCCGCTGCTCCCGCGGCAACGCTGACTCAAGTCGGGACCACAGTGCCCTGAAGAACGACGAAGGCGCGGCGGGCTCCTGCCCCGCCGCGCCTTCGCGCGCCACCTCTCAGCAGCTCAGCGCTGGGAGATCTTACCCCCGGTGACGGCGAACTCGTCCCGGCGGTTCATGGCCCAGGCCGCGTCGTCGGCTCCGTTCGCGAGCGGCTGCTCCTCGCCGTACCCCACCGTCTCCAGCCGGCTCGGATCCACTCCACGCGAGACCAGGAACTTCTTCGCCTCGGCCGAGCGGCGCTTGCTCAGGGCGAGGTTGTACTCGTCCGAGCCCCGCTCGTCGGCGTGCCCCGCGATCCTCAGGGTGAGGTTGGGGGATGCCTGCAGGATCTCCGCCTTGGCCTCGAGGGCCGCACGAGCTTGCGCGTCGAGATCGGCCCGATCGAGCGCGAAGTGGATCCGCTCCTCGAGAGTGCTGAAGCGGTTGTCGACAGTCGGGGTCGGGGCGGGTGCCGGCGCAGTGACCGGAGTAGCCGCGGGCGCGGTGGCAACTGGAGCCTGCACCGGCTCGGGAGCCTCGGCGACCTCCTTCTTGCCGCACCCGGCGGTCAGCACGAGTCCGATCATGGCGACGGCAACCTTGAGCGAATGATCCATCGGTTCCTTCCCAGCAGGATGTGAGGGGGATCGGCGGGGATAACGCCGGCGGCGGCCTGTTCGCACGTGCCGTGCCTGCTGGGAGGCGTTCGGCCAGCGACTGCTAAAGGAAGAAACGGTAGACGCTTAGGAGATTGATGCCGTCCCAGTCTCGGGGGCGAACGGGGCTTCAGGCGTGGCGGCGTGCAAGAAACAGCAGAAGATGCGAGGGTGCTGCGGGTAAATCGAATCATCAGGCGGCGTTGGGATCGGTCTCCTCGGCCTCTCCACAGCCGTACTTGTTGGCCCAGTCGCCCAGGGCGGCGAACACCGGTCCGAGCGCCCGTCCCCGGTCGGTCAGGTGGTACTCCACCCGTACCGGTGTCTCGGCGAACACCTTCCGTTCGACTAGTTCGTAGGCCTCCAGCCCCTTGAGCCGCTCAGCCAGCATCCGGTCACTGATGTCCGGAATGGCGTGGCGGATCTCGGTGAACCGGGTGGCCCCTGCCAGCATCTCGCGCAGGATGGCCCCGCTCCAGCGCTGGCCGATGAGCTCGACCGCGCGGTGGAAGTAGGGACAGAAATGAGAGTTATAGCCCATGGTTCCTATTTAGTGAGCAGCTTATCCCGCTGCAACGTCCAATCACATGATGCCTGACTGGTACGAAACGTCACCTTGACGCCCGTCACAACCCAAAGTAATGTACTTACCGCAAGTAAGTAAGTGGGTGGTTGCCTTGGCCGCCGAGACCCCGATTTCGCGCTGCCAGAGCAAGGCGGGTCGACACCAAAATAGGCTCAGGAGACAGCACCACATGGGTTATCGCATTCTCGCTGGTCGCCGTGGCTGGATCGGATCGGCTCTGCTGCTCGGAACCCTGCTGACCACCGGGGTCGCCCTCGCATTCTGGAAGATCTCCGCGCTCAAGGCCGACGAGGCGGCCGCCGCCAACCAGCCGGAGCCCATGGAGGCGGCCACGGCCGCGGTCGCCTCTTCCCGTGCCTACCGCCCGACCGCGACGTCGGTGGGCACGGTGCTGGCTCTGCGCTCGATCACGCTGGAGAACGAGGTCGCCGGCACGGTCCGCCGCGTCGCCCTGACCCCGGGCCAGATCGTGGAGGCCGGAGATCTCCTGGTTGCGCTCGACGTCTCGGTCGAAGAGGCCGAGCTGGAGGCGCAGAAGGCGCAGGCCGCGCTGGCGCAGACGACGCTGACCCGGCTGGAGACGCTGAGCAGCCACGACGCGGTGTCCCAGGAGGAGGTCGATCAGGCCCGGGCCGCCCACGACGTCGCCCAGGCTCAGGTCGCGCAGACCCGCGCGGTGATCGGGCGGAAAACGATCCGCGCGCCATTCCGCGCCCGGGTTGGTATCGCCGACGTACACCCTGGCCAGTACCTGAAAGAAGGCACCCAGCTCACCACCCTCCAGGGTGTGGATGAGCGGGTCAATGTGGACTTCACCGTGGCGCAGCGGGTCGCGGCCGGTCTCCGGGTCGGCGACGAAGTCGCGATCCTGACGGCCGGCGACGCCGCCCCCGCGGTTGGGGCCCGGATCACCGCGATCGACTCGCGAGTGGATCCCACGACCCGGAACGCCACGATTCGCGCCGAGATCAAGGGAACACGTAACCTGCCCGCTCCCGGCGCCTCGGTGCGGGTGAAGGTACCGGCCGGGCCGCAGGCTCAGGCGGTCGCGGTTCCGATCAGCGCCCTGCGCAAGGACCCGACCGGCGATCACGTGTTCGTGATCCAGGCCGACAAGAGCGGGAAGCAGCGCGCCCACCTGCGTCAGGTGCGGAGCGGCGAGGCGCTGGGCGACACCATCCTGATCGAGGATGGCCTCGAGGCCGGTGAGCTGGTCGCGACCTCCGGCTCGTTCAAGCTGCGCGAGGGCGTGCTCGTCGTGGTGGCGAGCGATTCCACGTCCGCCGCAGAGGGAGTGAAGTAACATGCGCCGCTCGTTCACCGACGTCTTCATCCGCCATCCGGTTCTCGCCGCGGTCGTCAACCTGGCCATCGTGATCATCGGCTGGCGTGCACTCAGCACCCTGCCGGTGCAGCAGTATCCCAAGATCGAGAGCTCGTCCGTGGTGATCACCACCGTCTACTACGGCGCCAGCGCCGAGACGGTGCGCGGGTTCCTGACTACGCCCATCGAGCGAGCGGTCTCCGCGATCGGCGGGGTGGACTACGTCGAGTCCACCAGCCGGGCCGGTGTCAGCTCCATCACGGTCCATCTCAAGCTGAACCACAACAGCACGGCGGCGCTCGCGGAGGTGACCGCGCGGCTGCAGCAGGTCCGCTCGGAGCTGCCGGCCGAGGCCGAGCCCCCGGTGGTCGAGGTGCAGCGGGCCGACCGGCCGTACGCCTCGTTCTACCTGAGCTTCACCTCCACCCAGCGAGACGTCCCGGCCATCACCGACTGGCTCAGCCGCACGCTGCAACCGCAGCTCTCGACCCTGCCCGGCGTGCAGCGGGTGAGCATCGAGGGCGGACGCCAGCTGGCGATGCGGATCTGGATCGACCCCGAGCGGCTGGCGGCGCTCAACCTTGCCCCGGGCGATGTGCAGGCAGCCCTTCGCCGTAACAACTACCTCGCCGCGGTGGGGCAGACCAAGGGCAACCTGGTCCAGGTCAACCTGCTGGCCAATACCGACCTGCGCACGGTGGACGAGTTCAAGAATCTCGTCGTCGCCGACCGGAACGGGGCCATCGTCCGCCTGAGCGACGTGGCTAACGTCGAGCTGGGCGCCGAAGAGGCCGACTTCGTGGCCAAGTACGGCACCAAGCCCGGCGTGTACCTCGGCGTCTGGCCGCTCATCGGCGTGAACGAGATCGAAGTGTCGCACCGGCTCAAGGAGGAGATGGACCGGATCCGGCCGACGCTGCCGAAAGACATCGACATGCAGCTGGTGTACAGCGCGACCGTTTTCATGGAGGACGCGCTGACCGAGATCACCAAGACCCTGGGCGAGACCATCCTGATCGTGGGCCTCGTGGTCTTCCTCTTCATGGGCTCAGTGCGCACCGCGCTAGTGCCGTTGGTGGCCATGCCGGTCTCCCTGATCGGCGCCGCGAGCTTCATGTACGCATTCGGCTTCAGCCTCAACCTGCTGACCATCCTGGCCATCGTGCTGTCGGTCGGTCTGGTGGTGGACGACGCCATCGTGGTGGTGGAGAACGTGGAGCGCCACGTCCGCGAGGGACGATCGCGAGTGGACGCTGCGCTCTTGGGTGCGCGCGAGCTGGTAGGTCCGATCATCGCGATGACGATCACCCTGGCGACGGTGTACACCCCGATCGCCTTCCAGGGCGGCCTTACCGGCTCGCTCTTCCTCGAGTTCGCCATCACCCTCGCCACCGCCGTCGTGCTCTCCGGCGTGGTGGCGGTGACACTGTCACCGGTGATGAGCTCGAAGTTCGTGCACTCCCACGGCGAGGAAGGGCGGCTCACCCGGCTGGTGAACCACGCCTTCGAGGCGGTGCGACGGCTCTACGGCCGCCTGCTCGATGGCGCGCTGCAGATGCGCTGGGGCATCGTCGCGGCGGCACTCCTGGTGATGCTGGCGATCTGGCCGCTCTACTCCTTCTCCCGCCGCGAGCTGGCGCCGGTGGAGGACCAGAGCCACATCAGCTTCTTCATGCAGGCGTCGCCCGACGCGAGCCTGACGGCCGCCAACCGCTCCTCGCTCGAGGTGGTGAATCGGGTGCAGAAGTTCCCCGAGGCCAAGTTCATGTGGTCGCTGACCACCCAGTGGGGCGGCTTCGGCGGCATGGTGGCCAAGAACTGGAAG
>DASSML010000108.1:0-8914 GCA_035688895.1 Gemmatimonadales bacterium | reverse complement strand
CCGCCCATGCGCGCCCGGTTCGGCCTGGTCGAGCGGCTCGGCTTCTATCCGCCGGAAGATCTATGCCGGATCGTCGAGCGGAGCGCGGCGATTCTGCAGGTGCCGATCGACTCGGAAGGCGCGGAGGAGATCGCGCGCCGGAGCCGGGGTACGCCCCGGGTGGCGAACCGATTGCTCCGGCGGGTGCGCGACTACGCCCAGGTGCGGGCTGATGGCCGGATCACCTCGGCGGTCGCCGGCGCCGCGCTGGCCCGGCTCAATGTGGATGAGTTCGGCCTGGACGATATGGACGCGCGCATCCTCACCACCATCATCGAGAAGTTCGGCGGCGGACCGGTCGGGCTCGGCACGGTCGCCGTCGCCGTGGGCGAGGATGCGGGCACCCTGGAAGACGTGTACGAGCCCTATCTGATCCAGCAGGGCTTCCTCGAGCGCACGCCGAGGGGGCGGTGCGCTACCGCGACCGCCTACCGCCGGTTCGGCCTCACCCCTCCGGCCGGGCAGGCGACCTTCTTTGACCGCTGACGCTCCCCTCCGCACCGCCGACTTCGACTACGACCTGCCGCCGGAGCTGATCGCCCAGGAGCCCCTGGCGGAACGGTCCGGGAGCCGGCTGCTGGTGGTGCTTCGGGCCGAGCGTCGCCGCGGCGCCGACTCGGCGGATGCCGGCGGCCGGCGGAGCGGGCCCCGCACCGGCAGAGCCGACCGCCGGGACGGCAGCGGCGTGCACCCGTCGGTGCCCGGAGGCGCGACCGCGGCAGTCGGCGGAGGGCTGGTGGACTCGCGCTTTACCCATCTGACCAGCCTCATTCCGCCCGGCGATCTACTGGTGATCAACACCACGCGGGTGCGACATGCCCGGCTGCTCGGGAGCCGCCCCTCCGGCGCGCCGGCCGAGGTGCTTCTCATCCATCCCGACCCGTCCGGCGACTGGGTGGCGATGGGCAAACCCGGCAGCGCCCTCCAGCCCGGCAAGCGCATTATCCTCGGCCCCGGGGTCGAAGTGGAGACCCTCGAGGTGCTCCCCGACGGCCACCGGCGCGTGCGGTTCGTCGGCGCGACGGCCGAGCAGGCGATCGCGAGCTTCGGACGGCTGCCGCTCCCGCCTTACATCACCCGCGATCCCACCGAGCAGGACGAGCAGCGCTACCAGACGGTCTACGGCCGGCGCGAGGGGAGTGTCGCGGCCCCGACCGCCGGCCTCCACTTCAGCGAGGCGATGCTCGACACGCTCTCCTCGCGGGGCGTGCTCATTGCGGGTCTCGATCTCGAAGTCGGTCCGGGGACGTTCAAGCCAGTCGAGGTGGACGATCCTCGGGAGCATGCGATGCATCCCGAACGCTACGAGATCTCTTCCCGATTGGCCGCCATGGTGGAGCTGGTGCGGGAGCAGGGTGGCCGGGTGTGGGCGGTCGGCACCACCGTAGTCCGCGCGCTCGAGAGCGCCGCGGCGGAGGAAGGGCTGGTCCGGGCGGGAACCGGGGAAACCAGCCTCATGATCTCCCCCGGCTACGGCTTCCGGGTGGTCGACCACCTGATCACCAACTTCCATCTGCCTCGCTCGACGCTGCTCATGCTGGTCAGCGCCTTTGCCGGCCATCCGCTCACGATGGCCGCCTACCGCCACGCCGTGGAGCAGCGCTATCGCTTCTACTCCTACGGCGACGCGATGCTCATCCTGTGATCCGGGAGCGTCGATGACCTTCTCCAACCCGGCCAGCGGCGCCGCGGCCGCCGCGACCACCTATGTACGGGCCCTGCTCGACCTGCTGGGCCAGCGGGAGCCGCTCGAGGTGCTGCCCGAGCTCGTCCCCTGGCTCGACCGCAGGCTCCAGGGGATTCCCGACGCGCGGCTCAGGCGCCCGGAGGCGCCGGGGAAATGGTCGGTGGCGGCCATCGTCCAGCACCTGGCCGACTCCGAGCTGATCCTCGCCGTTCGGGGTCGGCTCATCCTGAGTGAGGATCGGCCGGCCATCCAGGGCTTCGATCAGGATCTTTGGGCCGAGCGTTTCCGCTACAACGAGGCCTCGATCGAGACCGCTCTGGCGCAGCTCAGCGGTCTGCGGGTCGCCAACCTGGAGCTCTGGCGGGGCCTCGGGCCCGCCGACCTCGCCCGCGAGATGCTTCACAGCGAGCGCGGCCCGGAGAGCCTGGGACACCTGCTCAAGCTGATGGCGGCGCACGATCTGGTGCACCGGCGCCAGATCGACCGCGTGCTCGGAGCGGCGTGAGCTTCACCTTCGCCCTCGAGGCCACCGCCGGCGCCGCCCGCGCGGGGACGCTCACCCTGCCCCATGGCACCGTGCCCACCCCGGCCTTCATGCCGGTGGGGACCCACGGCGTGGTCCGCGGCCTGAGCGCCGCCGACGTGCGCGGCACCGGCGCGCGGATCATCCTCGGCAACACCTACCATCTCCATCTTCGCCCCGGCGAGTCGATCGTCGGGGACATGGGCGGGCTGCACCGCTTCACCGGCTGGGATCGCCCGATGCTCACCGACAGCGGGGGCTTCCAGGTCTTCAGCCTGGAACAGCTGCGCACGATCTCGGAGAGCGGGGTCGAGTTCCGCAGCCACGTGGATGGCACCTGGCGCCGGCTTACGCCCGAGCGCGCCACCGAGATCCAGTGGGACCTCGGCGCCGACATCGCGATGGCGTTCGACCACGTGGTCCCCGGCGGGGCGCCTCGCGAGCTGGCCGAAGAGGGAATGGAGCGGACGTTGCGGTGGCTTGGTAGGTGTAGGGAAGAGCACGAGCGGCTGGCAGAGGGGCGCGGCCCGCGCCCCCGCGCCCCTGCGTCCCAAACCCTCTGGCCCATCATCCAGGGCGGCACCTACGACGACCTCCGGCTCCGCTCGCTCGAGGGGGTTCTCGCCCGCGGCCCCTGGACCGGCATCGCGATCGGGGGACTCTCGGTGGGCGAGCCCAAGCCGGTGATGCACCGCCTGCTGGAGCTGCTCGAGCCGGAGCTGCCGAGAGAAGTCCCCCGTTATCTTATGGGAGTCGGCTTTCCCGCGGATCTGCTCGAGGGGATCGCGCGCGGAGTGGATCTCTTCGACTGCGTGGCCGCCACCCGGAACGGGCGGCACGGCACGGCGTGGCTGCCCACCGGCCGAATCAACGTACGGGGCGCCGCGCTCAAGGGGTCCACCGAGCCGCTCGATCCGGAGTGCGACTGCGAGGCCTGTACCACGGTCTCGCGGGGCTACCTCCGGCATCTGTTCGTGGTCGAGGACATGCTCGGGCTGCGCCTGGTCTCGATCCACAACGTGCGGTTTCTGGTGCGGCTCGGCGAGCAGGCCCGGGCCCGCATCCTCGACGGCACCTTCGATCACTGGCGGCGGGAATGGCTCGAGCGGCATCGGTCGCGCGCCGTCCCGGCGGAACCCTGACCATCACCAAGGCATCCCATGCTCCAGGCCCAGACCGGCAGCGGCTTCACCGTCCTCCTGCTCCAGATGGCGGCGATCGGCCTCGTCTTCTACTTCCTGATCCTCCGTCCCTCCGGCCAGGCGCGGAAGAAGCACGCCGAGCTGCTGGGCAACCTCAAGAAGAACGACGAGGTCATGACCAGCGGCGGCATCATCGGCAAGGTGCGCGACATCAAGGAGGTGGAGGTCCAGCCGGGGGTGAAGGAGACGCGGGTCACCATCGAGAGCGGCACCGCGACGGTCGTGGTCGAGCGCGGGCGGATCGTGCGGGTCGGGAGCGAGTCCGCTCCCGCAGCGGCCCAGCGATGAGCCTCCTGTCGCTCCACCTGCTGGGCAGTCCGGTCCTGCGGCAGCGGAGCGCCGAGGTGGGCCCGGTGGACGAGGATGTCCGCCGGCTGGTGGACGACATGTTCGAGACCATGGACGCGGCGCACGGCGTGGGCCTCGCCGCCAACCAGGTGGGCATCGCACGGCGGGTCGCCGTGGTGGACGCCGATGGCGATCGCTTCGCGATGATCGACCCCGTCGTAGTGGAGACCGAGGGCTCCAGCACCGCCGAGGAGGGCTGCCTCTCGATCCCCGAGATCTACGCCGACGTCACCCGGCCGGAGCGGGTCGTGATCGAGGCGCTCGACCGTGAAGGGAACCGCTATCGCCGGGAGGCCACCGGCCTCAAGGCCCGCGCCATCCAGCACGAGATCGACCACCTCGACGGGATCCTCTTCCTCGACCACCTGAGCCTCATGCGGCGGCAGATGCTGATGTCGCGGTGGCGCCGGGAACACAAGGACGACACCAGCCACATCAAAGAGGTCCAGCCGGCGGTCGATCGGGCCGAGTGATGCGGGTCGTCTTCTTCGGGACGCCGGACTTCGCGGTGGCGTCTCTCAAAGCGCTGCTCCGCGAGCGGATCTCGGTCGTCGGGGTGGTGACCCAGCCGGATAAGCCCCAGGGACGCTCGCGCAGCGCGCTGGTGCCCCCTCCCGTCAAGGTGGTGGCCCAGGCCGAGGGCCTCCCCGTGCTGCAGCCCACCCGTCCGGTGGGCGACCTGTTTCTCGCCGCGCTGCGTCACCTCGAGCCCGACCTCGGGGTCGTCGTCGCCTACGGCCACGTGCTCCGCCGCGAAGTGCTCGACCTCCCTCCTCGCGGCCTCATCAACGTGCACGCCTCGCTCCTGCCGCGGTTCCGCGGCGCCGCCCCGATCCAGCATGCCATCCTGAGCGGCGATCGGGAGACCGGGATCTGCATCATGCGGATGGAGGAAGGCCTCGACACGGGCCCGGTGCTCCATCGCGTCACGGCGCCCATCAGCGAGGACGACACCGCCGGCACGCTTTCCCGCCGGCTCGCCACCCTGGGCGCGACCGCATTGGTCGAGGCGGTCTCGCTGGTCGGCGCCGGGCTCGAGCGTCCCCAACCCCAGGACGACTCCGCGGCGACCTACGCGCCCAAGGTCGGCCGGGAGCTGGCCCGGCTCGACTGGACCCGCGACGCCCAGACGCTCGAGCGTCAAGTGCGGGCCTTCGATCCTGCCCCGGGCGCGTGGACCACGCTCGAGGCGGCGCCGGTCAAGCTCTTCGGAGCCACCCCGGCGGTGGGGAGCGGCGCGCCGGGCAGCGTGCTCGCCGCGACCGACCGCCTTGTCATCGCGTGCGGGAACGGAGCGCTCGCGGTGCGCGAGGCGCAGCCGGCCGGCAAGACCCGCCTGGCAGTGGGCGACTGGGTGCGGGGCCGAGGCATTTCGGCGGGACGGCAGTTCGCATGAGACCCCTCCCCCGACTGCACGCGATCACCGACGCGAGTGTGCTGGCGCTGGACGATCTCGGGGTGCGGGCGGCCGCCATCGCCGCCGCTGGCTCGGCCGTGGCACTGCACGCGCGCGACCATTCGGCCGGCGGCGCCCGGCTCACCTCGGTGGCCCGCCGGTTTCTCGCCCTCGCCCGGCCGCCGGAGGCCGCGGTCTTCGTGAACGGTCGCCCCGATGTCGCGGGCGCGCTGGGAGCCCAGGGAGTCCAGCTGGGCAGCCACGATCTCGCCCCCGCGGAGGCGCGGGCCAGCTTTCCACTCGGCTGGATCGGGCGCTCGGTCCATTCGCTCGCGGAGGCCGAAGAGGCCGTCGCGGACGGAGCCGACTTTCTGCTGGTGGGGAGCATCTTCCCGAGCCCGACCCACCCGGGCCATCCGGGCGCCGGGCCGGGGCTCGTCCGGGACACCGCGCGCCTCGGCCCTCCAGTCATCGCGATCGGGGGAATCGACACCGAGCGGGCGAGTCGGATGCGGGAGGCGGGTGCATACGGCGTGGCCGCCATCGGAGCGCTCTGGCACGTCGCCGATCCGGCGGCGGCCGCGCTCGCTCTGCTGGCGCCATGGCTGGAGGACGCATGATGGAGATGGACATCGTGGTGAACGGCGAGCCCCGCAAGGTGGCGGAGCGCGCCAGCCTGCTCGACCTGCTGGCGACCCTCGGGCTCGACCCTCGCACCGTAGTGGTGGAGCTGAACCGGGAGATCGTTCGCCGCCCGCGCCTCGGCGAGACCATGCTGGCCGCGGGTGACGCGGTGGAGCTGGTGCACTTCGTCGGCGGGGGGTGAGGCGAGGAGGAGCCGGTTATCTTCCTCTGTCATCCCGAGCGAGAAACCCGCTCCGGAGGACAGTCCACCAGACGGAGCAACGATGACCGCAATCCTGACCCCGGCCGACACTGAGCTCGACACCCCGTTCACCCTGGGCGGGCGGGAGTTCCGCTCCCGCCTCATGGTAGGGACGGGCAAGTATCGCGACAACGCGACCATGGCGGCGGCGATCGAGGCCTCGGGCGCGGAGATCGTGACCGTTGCGGTGCGGCGGGTGGACCTCGACCGCCGCAAGGAGGAGAGCATCCTCCACCACCTTCCCACCGAGCGCTACTTCCTGCTGGCCAACACGGCCGGGTGTTACACCGCCGACGAGGCGGTCCGCTACGCTCGGCTGGCCCGCGAGGCGGGGTTCAACGAGTTCGTGAAGCTCGAGGTGATCGGCGACCGGGAGACCCTGCTTCCCGACACCGACGGTCTCCTGCAGGCGGCACGCACCCTGGTGAAGGAAGGGTTCACCGTGCTCGCCTACACCAATGACGACCTGATCACCGCACTCCGCCTGGAAGAGGCGGGATGCGCCGCGGTCATGCCGCTGGCCTCGCCCATCGGCAGCGGCCTCGGCCTGCTCAATCCGTACGGCATCCGCACCATCAAGCGCCGGCTCGGCGTGCCCGTGGTGGTCGACGCGGGGGTCGGCACCGCGTCCGACGCCTGCGTCACCATGGAGCAGGGCGTGGACGGGATCCTGATGAACACCGCGCTGGCCGAAGCGGAGCACCCGGTCGCCATGGCGCACGCGATGCGGCTGGCGGTGGCCGCGGGCAGAGCCGCATATCTCGCCGGGCGGATGCCCCGGCGCGAGATCGCCATTCCGTCGAGCCCCACCCGGGGCATGCTCGGCTAGCCGGCGCGACACGGCATGGCGGGCGAGCGCGAGGGCCTGGCGCCCCGGCGGGCCGCGCTGGCGGTGCTGGCCGACGTGCGCCAGGGGCGGCCGTTCGAGCAGGCACTCGACCGCGCGCTGGAGCCGCTCCCCGAGGCCGACCGGCGCCTGGCGCACGAGCTCGCCGCCGGCGTGCTGCGGCGGCAGCAGACGCTGGACGATCGGTTGGCGCCACTGGTGCCGCGCGGCTGGGACCGGGTGCCTCGGCCGCTGCAGGACCTCTTGCGCCTGGGCGCCTTCCAGCTCACCGCGCTCGAGCGGGTGCCGGCCCACGCCGCCGTAGATACCAGCGTGTCGCTGGCCAAGGAATCGGGCGGTGCTCGGGCGGGCGGGTTCGTCAACGCCGTCCTGCGGCGCCTCGATCGGGATGCCGAGGCCCCCATCGTGGCGACGGGTTCCGACGCGGCGCGACTGGCACGGGCCCACTCGCATCCCCTCTGGCTGGTGGAGCGGTGGCTGGCCCGGTTCGGGGCCGAGGAAACCGAGCGGCTGCTGGAGTGGAACGACCAGCGGCCGCGCCTGGTGCTCCAGCCCGCTCGGGAGAGTCTGGAGACGCTCACCCAGCGCTGGCGGGAGGCGGGGATCGAAGTCCAGCCCGCGCCGTTCGGCGCCGGACTGGTGACCAATCGCCGGCGGCCGGATGAGCTCCCCGGCTACGCCGAGGGAGCCTTCATGGTGCAGGATCCGGCCCAGGCTCTGCTGGCCTGGTACGCCGACCTGCCGCCCGGAGTCACCCTGTACGACGCGAGCGCCGCCCCGGGAGGCAAGACGATCGCGCTCGGCAGGAACGGGGCCCGGGTGATCGCCGGGGATGTGAGCCGCCCGCGAGTCCGGCGACTCGCCGCCAACCTGCGGCGTGCCGGCAGCGGTCGGGAACACGCCCTGGCCGCCGACCTGCGGCAGGCGCCGATCCGGCCGGTGGGCGCGGTGCTCCTCGATGCGCCGTGCCTGGGCACGGGGAGCTTCGCCCGTCACCCCGACGCGAGGTGGCGGGTGACCCAGCAGGCCCTGGAGAAGCTGGCCGGCATTCAGGGCGAGCTGCTCGACCGGGCCTCCGAGCTGGTGGCGCCGGGCGGGCTTCTGCTCTACGCCACCTGCTCCCTGGAGCCGGAGGAGAACGTCGAGCAGGTGGAGCGGTTTCTGGCCCGTCATCCCGAATTCCATCGGGAGCGCGCGGTCACCTTCCCCCCTACCCTCCTTTCGGAGGACGGCGATCTGACGATTCTGCCGCAGCGACACGGGACCGACGGCGCCTACGCCAGCCGTCTCCGCCGGTCATGAGAACCAGGCGACACGTTTCCAGCGGTCCGAGCTTCGACTGGACCCGAGGCTCGCCTTGGCGCCGCTTCGTCCGGGACCTGGGCCTTGTGGCACTCACGGCGCTGGTGGGCTACGTGATCACCACCGTCTGGATGGCGCCGGACACCGTCGACAGCTCCGACCACTCGGTACCGCGAGTGCTGGCCCTGCCGGTGGACAAGGCCCGGGGCGAGCTGGCCGGACTCGGCTTCCGTGTCCGGATGGAGGGCCAACGAACCAGCCCCGACGTCCCGCGTGGGGCCGTGCTCTGGCAGGATCCGCCGCCAGAGACGATCCTCCCACCTGGGGCCACCGTCCAGCTCACGGTGAGCGACGGCCCGGCCTCGGTTACTGTCCCCGACGTAGTCGGGCTCTCGCTGCCCTACGCGGAGCGGATCCTGAGCGCGGCGGGGATCAAGATCGGCAACGTCGATACCGTGCGGGCCTCGCAGGAGCCTGGCGTGGTCATGACGGTGCGCCCCCCGCCGGGGAACGGACGCCCGCGGGGCTCCTCGGTGGATCTACTGGTCAGCGGCGGCGAAGGAGGGGGATCGTGAGCGTACGGATCGCGCCCAGCGTGCTGAGCGCCGACCTCGGCCGGCTGCGGGAGCAGGTGGAGCAGGCGGTCGCCGGCGGCGCCGAGTGGATTCACGTGGACGTGATGGA
>DASSML010000107.1:0-6500 GCA_035688895.1 Gemmatimonadales bacterium | reverse complement strand
GCCTCCCAGTCGCCCTCGGACGAGGCGGGGAAGCCCGCCTCGATGACGTCCACGCGCAGGCGCGCGAGCTGGCGCGCGACGGCGAGCTTCTCCTCGCGCGTCATCGTGCAGCCCGGCGCCTGCTCGCCGTCGCGGAGCGTGGTGTCGAAAATGAGGACGTTGGTCGGAGTCGTGCCCATATGCGCTTTCGAGTGGTGCGTGGTTCACGAAAAAAGGCGCCGCGGATCGGGTCCGCGGCGCCTGGGGGATTCGAGCAGTGGATGCTACTGGCTCACATCGCTCGTCTCGGCACGCCGCGGACCGCTGCGACCCCAATAAGGAGGGGAAGCAGGAGGCTAAGGACGACGAGGACGAGCGACAGCGGCATGTCGGGCTGACCTGAATGCGGGAAGTGAAGAGCTCCGGGCGGGAGCGCCACGACGTTCAGTGAGGCTAACGCGCGGCACGCCGGGCTGTCAAGTGGGGGGACCCGCTTGACTGATACGCCGGCGTGCATAATAATACATTCATGAAGTCCGCCTGCACGCTTCCGGTCGCTATTCTCCTTAATCTCGTCCGCTCCGTGGGAGCGACCGGGTAAACGAGCGCGTATGCAGCGATCGCCCGGCCTGCTCCCGAACGGAGCGGGCCTTTTTTTGTGCCCCGACCTCGGCCTCTCCGGCCGCTGGGGCCCCACCCGCAGGAGGTACCATGGCCGCCCCTGGGCAGCGGATCCACCCGGCCGGTTCCCGCTCGACCGATCGTCCCCATCGCCATGCGGCCGTCCCGGCCTCGTCGGCGCTCGACCCGAGCCGGGAGCACGACGCCTGCGGCGTCGGCTTCGTGGCGACCGCGTCGGGGGTGCGCTCGCATGAAGTAGTGAGCATGGCCCTCGAGGCGGTGGCGCGCGTGGCCCACCGCGGCGCGGCCAGCACCGACAACTCGGGCGACGGCGCGGGCCTCCTGACCCAGATCCCGGCCCGGCTCTTCTACCGCGACGCCTACCGCCTCGGGCTGCACCTCCAGCCCGGCCTGCCGTTCGGCGTGGGGTCGTTCTTCCTGCCCCGCGAGACCGACGCGCTCGCCGCGGCGGTGCGGATGGTCGAGGCGGTGCTGGCGGGGGACGGGATCCCCTTCCTGGGCTGGCGCGAGGTGCCGATCAACCCGGTGGCGCTGGGACCGACGGCGTTGGCGTCCTGCCCCACCATCCGCCAGGCGCTGGTCGGGCGGCCGGCCCTGGCCGGCGACGAGGAGGCCTGGGAGCGGTCGCTCTACCTCGCGCGACGAGAGATCGAGCGCCGGGCGGAGGAGCTGCAGCTGCCCGGCTTCTACGCCTGCTCGCTCTCCTGCCGCACCGTGGTCTACAAGGCCCTGCTCACCGGCACTCAGCTCCCCGCCTTCTTCACCGACTTCCGCTACCCGGAGTACGAGAGCGCGATCGCGGTTTTCCATCAGCGCTACTCCACCAACACCCTCCCCAGCTGGCCCCTGGCCCAGCCGTTCCGGCTGGTGGCCCACAACGGCGAGATCAACACCCTGTGGGGCAATCGCAACGCGATGACGATGCGCCAGCCGATGCTCGCCTCGCCGGTCTGGGGCGAGGGGATCGAGCGGCTGCGCGACGTGATCTGGAAGGAGGGTAGCGACTCGGCCAGCTTCGACAACGCCATGGAGCTGCTGGTGCGCTCGGGCCGGGACCCGGTGCACACCGCCATGATGATGGTGCCCCAGGCCTGGGAGAAATATCCCGACATCGACTCGGCGGTGAAGGCCTTCTACGAGTATCACCAGTGCGTGCTGGAGCCCTGGGACGGCCCCGCGGCGCTCGCCTTCACCGACGGCGTGATTGCCGCGGCCTCGGTCGATCGCAACGGCCTCCGGCCCTGCCGCTACAAGGTCCGCCGGGACGGGCTGGTGGTGGCCGGCTCCGAGGTCGGATTGGTGGATCTCGATCCGCGTGAGGTGGTGGAGTGCGGGAAAGTGGGACCGGGCGAGGTGCTGGTGGTGGACACCGCCTCGGGCGAGGTGGTCCGGAATCTCGACGCCAAGCGCCGGGTCGCGACCCGGCGTCCCTACGCCCGGTGGGTGGCCCGCTATATGGCCACGCTCGTGCCCGATCCCGCCCGGGTCCCGGCGGCCCCCGAAGGCGACGAGCTGGTTCGCCGGCAGCGGGCCTTCGGCTACGGGTTCGAGGACCTGCGGCTGGTGCTCGAGCCGATGGGCGGTACCGGGGCAGATCCGGTCTGGAGCATGGGCGACGACACGCCGCTCCCGCCGCTCTCCGCGGTGCCGCAGAGCGCGTACGCCTATTTCCGGCAGCGATTCGCCCAGGTGACCAATCCACCGATCGATCCGCTGCGGGAGGCGATGGTGATGTCGCTGCGGATGCACCTGGGACGACGAGGCTCTCCGCTCCTGGAGCGCCCGTCCTACGCCCGCATGCTGCGGCTCGAGCATCCCGTGCTGCTGGACGACGAGATGGCCGCGCTCCGCAACGTGGCTGGGTTCTCGACCGTCACCCTCGACGCGGTCTGGGACGTGAGCCGAGGCGTGGACGGCCTCCGCCCGGCCCTCACCGCGCTTCGCCGCGCCGCCGAGCGGGCCGCGCGGCGTGGCGCGCAGGTGATCGTGATCAGCGACCGGGCGGCCGATGATCACTCTGCGCCGATCCCCATGCTGCTCGCGATCGGCGCGGTGCGGCAGCACCTGGTGCACACCGGGCTCCGGGCCCGGGTCGGCCTGGTGGCCGAGGCAGGTGACGCCTTCGACATCCATCACTTCGCGACCCTCATCGGCTATGGCGCCGAGGCAGTCCACCCCTGGCTCGCGCTGGCGACGGTACAGGCGCTCTTCAGCGAGACCCGCGAGCCCTCCCGCCGGGAGCGCGAGGCGGAGGCGCCGCCTCGGCCCTCGCCCCAGGCGGCGGCCCTGCAGTTCCGCGCCGCCGCGGAAAAGGGCCTGCTCAAGATCCTCTCGAAGATGGGGATCTCGACTCTCTCGTCCTATTGCGGTGCGCAGATCTTCGAGGTGCTCGGCCTGGGGCACGACGTGATCGCCACCTGCTTCGATGGGACTGCGTCGCCCATCGGCGGCATCGGCTTCGAGGAGCTGGCGGAGGACGTGCTGGCCCGCCACGGCGCCGCCTACCCCGCGGCCGCCGAGTCGGTCACCCTCCCCGACCATGGCCGGGTCCGCTTCCGGAAGGAAGGCGAGGACCACGGCTGGGCTCCGCCGGTGGTGGTGGCACTGCAGCAGGCGGTGAAGTCGGAGGATGCGACGGCCTACGGCGGCTTCGTGGCGAAGTCGGCCGCGCGGCGGCCGGCGGGCCCCCGCGACCTGCTCGCCGTGCGGAACGGCGCCCCGGTGCCGGTGGAGGAGGTCGAGCCGGTGCAGGCGATCCAGCGGCGCTTCGTGTCTTCGGCGATGTCTCTCGGCGCGCTCTCGCCGGAGGCCCACGCCACGCTGACCATCGCGATGAACCGGATGAACGCTCGCTCCAACTCGGGCGAGGGAGGCGAGGACCCGCACCACTACGCGCCGCTGCCCAACGGCGATCGTGCCGACAACCGAATCAAGCAGGTGGCCTCGGCCCGCTTCGGCGTCACCACTGAGTACCTGGTGCGTGCCGAGGAGCTGGAGATCAAGATCGTCCAGGGGGCCAAGCCCGGCGAAGGCGGTCAGCTCCCGGCCCACAAGGTGACCGACCTGATCGCGCGGCTGCGGCATGCGGTCCCGGGGATCGCGCTCATCAGTCCGCCGCCGCATCACGACATCTACTCGATCGAGGATCTGGCCCAGCTGATCCACGATCTCAAGACGGTCAACCCGCGTGCGCGGGTCGGCGTCAAGCTGGTGGCGGAGTCCGGAGTGGGCACCGTGGCCGCCGGCGTGGCCAAGGCGTATGCCGACTACGTCCTCATCGCCGGCCACAACGGGGGGACCGGCGCCTCCCCGCTCTCCTCCATCAAGCACGCGGGGTCGCCCTGGGAGCTTGGCCTGGCGGAGGCACAGGCCACCCTGGTGCGGAACGGGTTGCGGCACCGGATCGAGGTGCGCACCGACGGCGGATTCAAGACGGGGCGGGACGTGGTGATCGCCGCCCTGCTCGGGGCCGAGAGCTATGGCTTCGGCACCGCGCCGCTGGTGGCGCTCGGGTGTGCCATGGCCCGTCAGTGCCACATCAACACCTGCCCCACCGGCGTCGCCACCCAGCGCGCCGACCTGCGGGCCAAGTTCAAGGGCACACCGGAGCAGGTCATCGCCTACTTCACCCACGTGGCGGAGGAGGTGCGCCGGCTGCTCGCCGCCATGGGCGCCCGCAGCCTGGACGAGATCATCGGGCGCAACGAGCTGCTCGAGCGGGTGGAGCGCCCCGAGGTCCCGCGGGCGCAGATGCTCGACCTCTCCCTCCTGCTGGCCCCCGCGCCGACGCCGGTGACCGGAGGACAGCCGGAGCGCCGCCGCCGGATGGACCGGAACGACCGTCCAGGCGTGGAGTCGCTCGATCAGGAGATCATGGAGGAGCTCCGGCCCTACCTCGACAGCGCACTGCCGTTCTCGGGGAGCTATCCGATCCACAACCATCACCTTGCCGTCGGCGCGCGGCTGGCGGGACAGATCGTGGAGCGGGTGGGCGACATCGGTCTCCCGCACGGCGCCGTGCGGCTCCGCTTCGCCGGCGCCGCGGGGCAGAGCTTCGGCGCCTTCACCTGCCGAGGCATGCACCTCGAGCTGGAGGGAGAGGCCAATGACTACGTCGGCAAGGGACTTTGCGGCGCCGAGCTGACCATCCGGCCGTATCGCCGGGCGGCCTACGCCGACGTCTCGCACCAGCACCTGGTCATCGGGAACACCGTGCTCTACGGCGCCACCGCCGGCCGTCTCTACGCCGCGGGGCAGGCCGGCGACCGGTTCGCGGTCCGCAACAGCGGCGCCATCGCCGTAATCGAGGGCGCCGGGAATCACTGCTGCGAATACATGACCGGCGGAATCGTCGTCGTCCTGGGACGGGCGGGCCGGAACTTCGGCGCGGGGATGTCCAACGGCGTGGCCTACGTGCTCGACGAGGCCGGCACCTTCGAGAGCCGGGTCAACCACGACATGGTCGGCCTGGAGGAACTGGACGAGCAGGACGTCGAAGTGCTCCGCCGGCTGATCCGGGAGCACGAGGAGAAGACGGCGAGCCCTCGGGCCCGGACGATCCTGGTGCAGTGGGACGACTACCTCCCGTTGTTCCGGAAGGTGGCGCCACGCGGAGCGGCCGAGCTGGTCGCCGCGACCCGGGAGGCCTACCTGTCGGCTCAGGCGCCGACCGTCGAGCCCGAGCTTGCCCGGCGATCGGCCTGACCGGACGGGGCGGCGCTATTCCGGCGTCGCCCCGTAGCTGAAGGGCACCTCGGCGCCGGTATCGTCGGCGATGGTGGGAACCAGCGTCACCCGGCTCCACCAGGTGCCGAACTCGGTGATGCTTCTACTGCCCGCCTTCGCGGCGTTCAGGCTCAGCGCAACCACCGACGGTGACCCACCTCGGGCGGGCGTGAGCACCACGAGCGCCTGCCACGCCGCGTCGTCCCCTCCGTCGAACGTCACCCGGAGCGTCCCGTGGGAGGAACCGCTTCGAAGACGATGAAGTTGGCCCCCCACCCCCATGGGGCGCGGTTCGCCTCCTTGTTGGTGCTCGCACGACGCTTGACGGGTTGGCGCCCGACCAGTAACTTGCTGGTCAACAAGCAAGTGCCAGGAGCCATGTCGTGCCCCTTACCATCGACCGCGAGCGCAACCCGGCCCGAAGCCGAGCCGCCATCCTGGATGCGGCTGAAAAGCTATTTGCCGAAAAGGGTTACGACGCCACGAGCCTGAGCGAGGTGGGAGCGGCCGCCGGGGTTTCCCGAGGGACGCCCGGATACTTCTTCGGCTCCAAGCAGGAGCTCTATGACGCCGTTTTGGAGCGCTGCTTCGAGGAGGTGCGGCAGGCGGTCCGGGCGGGGCGCGCCCGGGCGATGGCCAGCCAGCAGCCTCCCGAGGCCATCCTGGCCGGCGCCGTCTCAGACTATTTCGACTTTCTGGCCGCCCGGCCCAACTTCATTCGGTTGATTGAGCGGCGCGCGTTGCGCGAGGGAGGCACCAGCCCCGTCGGCGAACAGCTCTCGGCCGGCCAGGAAGCGCTCGCCGCCATCAGCGCCGAGCTCGGGCTCGACGACGCTCCTTCGGGCGACGCGGCCCAGCTCCTCCTCAGCATCATCGCACTCTGCTGGTTCCATCTCATTCACGCCCAGACTGTGGCGCCCGCCGTCGGCGTCTCGCTCGAGGAGCCCGCCGATCTCGAGC
The DNA here is from genome assembly GCA_035688895.1 of Gemmatimonadales bacterium. Lineage (GTDB taxonomy): Bacteria > Gemmatimonadota > Gemmatimonadetes > Gemmatimonadales > GWC2-71-9 > CAVVWJ01. The sequence goes on along the minus strand of DASSML010000107.1, from coordinate 194 downwards.
GGCGCAAGCGCCACGTCGTCGGGCTCGTGCTGTACGGCCTCAGGGGCCTCGAGCGCCCGGCCGCCACCCTCACCACTGCGCCCGCCCATGACTGACGTCCTCACGCCCCCGTCCCGATCGTCCCAGCCGCTCGCCTCGGAACAGGAGGCCCGCGAGGTCGCGGAGGCGGCGCGGGAGAAGGAGTGGCAGGCCCC
>DASSML010000106.1:0-4923 GCA_035688895.1 Gemmatimonadales bacterium | reverse complement strand
AAGGGGCTGCTCGGCGGCCTGCTGTCGCTCGGGCTCTGCTGGGCCGGGTGGCGGCTCTTCCGCGACAGCGCGGGGGGTCCGCTCCGCGACCTCATCTTCTTCCGCCCGGATCAGATGCTGCTGATCGTGGTGTTCGGCGTGCTGCTCGGCCTGGGCGGCAGCCTGGTGAGCGTGGGCCGACACCTGCGACATGTTTGACCGGGGGGTCCCCCGGGCTTCAGCCATGTCATCCCGAGCGCAGCGAGGGATACGCTTCGAGTGGTTCCGGTGGCTCCGGGCCAGATCCCTCGCTCAGCTCGGGATGACAGCCGCTGCGTTCGCGATGGCATCCGTGGTCGGGCTGGCGACTCTCCCCCGGCCCCTTGCCGCCCAGGACGACATTGCCGCCAGCCGCAAGCGCCTGGAGGAGATCCGGAAGGAGCGCGACCGGCTGCAGCAGCAGCAGGAACGGCTCCAGGGCCAGGTGCACGACGTCCGCGACGAGCTCACCAATCTGGAGCGCCAGCGCGAGTCCACCGGCCGGATCGTGGACGAGATCGAGCGCCAGATCAGCGGACTCAGCGGTCAGCTCGACCGGAGCAGCGCCGAGCTGATCTTGGCGGAGGACAACCTGGCGGAACGGCGCGCGGTGCTGGAGCGCCGCCTGGTGGAGATCTACAAGCGCGGCCCGCTCTACACCTTCCAGGCCCTCCTCGCGGCGGAGTCGTTCGGCGACCTGCTGAGCCGCTACAAGTATCTCTATCTCACCAGCCGGCAGGACCAGGCCCTGGTGACCGACGTGGAGAAGCTGCGGAACCGGGTGGTCGAGCAGCGGGACGACCTGCTCGACGTCCGGCGCCAGCTCGACCGCACCCGGCAGGAGCGCGAGGCGGAATTCGCCAAGTACTCCGAGCTGGCCGACGCCCGCACCCGGCGGCTCGCCGCCCTCAACCGCTCGGCGCGGAGCACGGAGCGGCGGCTCGCCGCCTTGCAGAAGGACGAATCCCGGCTCAACAGCCTGCTGGCCGCGCTGGAGCGCGCCCGCCGCGACGACGCCTCGCGCGGCCTCCGCGGCGCCACGCCGCTCCCCGGCTCGATCACCACCGCCGACATCGGCAATCTCGACTGGCCGGTCGAGGGGACCATCGTCTATCGATTCGGGCGGGACACGCTGCCCAGCGGCGGCATCATCCGGTGGAACGGCGTCGGGATCGCGGCCGCGGTGGGGACGCCGGTCCACGCGGTGGAATCCGGCAAGGTGCGCCTGGTGGGGCAGTTCGGGACCTACGGTCTGACCGTCGTGCTGGAGCATGGGAACGGCTACTACTCGGTCTATTCCCATCTCCAGACCGCGCCGGTCAAGCTGGGCGGCTCGGTCACGAAGGGGCAGATGATCGGGACGGTGGGCGGCGAGAACAGCGACTACGGCGCGCATCTCCACTTCGAGATCCGGGGCGAGAACCAGGTGGCGCTGGATCCGACGGAGTGGCTGAAGAAGAGGTGATCGGTCGGCTACTCGGCGATGCCGACCCGCTCGCCGCTCTGTCCCTTGGCCCGCGCCAGTCCCGCCTCGACCAGCGCCACGAGATCATCGGGACGATCGGCGGCCGGATGGGGGTAGGTGACGATGCCCGCGCTCACCCGCGGGCGCTCGCCGGCGAGGGTCGGGTCGAGTGGCGTGGCGGAGAGCGCTTCACGGATCCGGGCCACGGAGCGGAGGGCGCCGTCCACCCCGGTCTCGGGCAGCACGATCGCGAACTCGTCGCCGCCGTAGCGGCAGAGCAGATCGGGGAGCCGGAGCTGGCTTCGCACCCGCGCCGCGAGGCCCCGCAGCAGCCGGTCTCCCGCCTCCGATCCGAGCCGCTCGTTCACGCCCGCCAACGCGTCCACGTCGAGCAGGATGAGGCTGAAGCTCAGCGCGTAGCGCCGGGCCCGCTCGAACTCCTCGCCCAGCCGGCGGTCGAGCACCGGCCCGGTGGGGCATCCCGTGAGCGGATCGACCGAGCTGTCGGCTTCTCCCGGATGGCCGCCCCGACTGCCCTCGGTGCCGCGCAACGCCCGGGCGGCGGCGGCCGCCATGGCGCCGGCCAGCTCGACCTGCCCCGCGCTGAGCCACCCGCGTCCTTCGTGAGGGCAGAGCACCAGCACGCCGGCAACGACGTCATCGATCAGGGCCGGCAGCGCGAGCAGCTCGATCTCCCCGGTGCGGGCGGCCAGCTCACCTGGCCAGGTGGCCGGCCGGCCGGTTCGGACCACCTCCACCACCGCCGGATGCCGCGACGGCTCGGGCCGAAGCTCGGGTCCGACCGCGGCCACCTGCCGCAGCTCCTCGCCCGCCGCGGTCACGAAGACGCAGCTCCTGAGCTCGAAGGAGCGGGCCACCCGGCGGACCAGCGTGAGCACGACCTCGTCCGGCCGGAACGGTCCCCGGATCTCCTCCACCATCGTGGTCAGGGCCGAGCGGCTGGCGAGCTCCCGGACCGAGCCGCGAGGCACCTGGCGGTCGCGGATCCGCGCGTGCAGCCGCGCGCAGAGCTCCGGGAGATGGACCGGGAGCGCGAGCGCGTCGTCGGCGCCGGCCGCGAGCGCGGCGGCCGGGGCCTCCGGATCGACGGAGGCGACGAGCACCACGCGGGGTGGCGCGTCATCCTGCGGCAGCAGCTGCCGGAGGCGCACCGGATCGGCCTCGGACAGCGTGAGGAGCACGGCATCCACCACCTGGCCGCTCGACGCCTCCTCCACTTCGACCAGCTGGAACCCGGCCCGGGTCAGCGCGCGCTCGAGTCCCTGCGGCCTCACGGCCGCGTCACCGGCGAGGAGGACGTGGGGACGGATCACCTGGTCGGGCGCGACGCCGCTCGTCATGGGAGGACCGGGTGAAGGAGCGCGGAGTCCGTGCGGGCGGCCTCCTGGGAGCGCACGTATCGGTGCAAGGCGGCATGGCGACGGGACCGGCACGGGGCGCCGCCATCGGGGCCACCGCCGTCCAGGTCTTCACCAAGACACCGAATCAGTGGCGTGAGCCGACCCTCTCGTGGGAGACCTGCGGGGAGTTCCGCCGCGCCTGGGAGCACAGCGGCATCACCACTATAGTGGCGCATGATTCGTATCTAATCAACCTCGCCACGCCCGATGAGGTGCTGGCCGAGCGGTCCCGGACCTCGTTCGTGGCGGAGCTCACCCGGTGCACCGCCCTGGGCATCCCCTGGGTGGTCTCCCACCCGGGAAACTTCATAGACGACCGTGAGGCCGGGTTAGCCCGCAACGCGGCCGGGTACACCGCCTGCCTTCGGGAGGTGCCCGGGCCCGTCGGCGTCCTGCTGGAGACCACCGCGGGCACCGGCACGGCGCTCGGCAGCACCTTCGAGGAGCTGGCCGAGCTGCGTACGCGGATCGGGGAAGACGTGCGGGACCGCATCGGCTTCTGCGCCGACACCTGCCACCTTTACGCGGCGGGCTACGACCTCCGGGGCGGCTACGACGGCGTCTGGCGGCGGTGGGACGAGATCGTCGGCCTGGAGCGGCTGCGCTGCCTGCACCTCAACGACTCCAAGACCCCGTTCGGCTCCCGGCGCGATCGGCACGAGCTCATCGGCGAAGGATCCCTCGGTCCCCAGCCCTTTCGGCGGATCATGCGCGATCCCCGGTTCGAGCAGGTCGTCAAGGTGATCGAGACCCCGAAGGGCGACGACGACGTCACCTTCGATCGTCGCATGCTGCGACGGCTTCGCGCCTACGCACGCGGACCGCGTTGACCGTCGCCCCCCGCCCCGTCCATCTTGCACCGATGCCCAAAGCCATCTTGAGCTGTCTCCTCCTGCTCGCCGTGGGGGCCCCACCGGTGCAGGCGCAGGCGAACTATTTCCTCCGGGTCGGCGCGGTCGGCGCGAGCAAGCTGCTGAAGGACTTCATCACCAGCCCGATCACCGTCAAGCAATCCATCGCGCCCATGGTGGCGTTCGGCGGCTCGCTGCCCGTGGGCACGAAGGGATATCGGGCCGGCCTCGAGGCCTCGATCGAGAGCGGGAGCTTCCACAGCACGGAGAACGGCGTGGACACCGACCTCGGCACGCTCCGGACCGGCGCGCTGACCGCGTTCCTGGAGGGGCCGGTGGTGGACCGGCTGCGCTGGAACGTGGGATTGGGCGGGATCGCATACCGGCCGGCCGAGGACAGCGGCATCTTCGCCCAGGGCGGAACCACGAGCTTCCTGGCCGCCGCCGGCGCCGACTACCGCCATCCGATCCACGAAAAGTGGGACGTCATGGCGTCGGCCCGTTACGACTACCACCGATTCAACACCGATGAGTTGGAGTCCCGCGGCTTTTCCCACAGCCAGGGAGTCGGTCGGGTCTCCCTCACGGTCGGCATCGCGCGGGGGCTCCGATGAGCGCCGTCACCCGTCGGTTGATCCTGGGTGCGGCGGCGCTGGGCGCGCTGGCCTGCGGGGACATCGCCTCCCCCGAGCGCACCGACCTCTACGAGTGGCGGCTGTTCGTGCCGGGGACCGGAGGCGGGACCGACACCCTCAGCTTCTTCTGGGGTCAGAGCCGGTTGCCGGTGCGGATCTGGGCGGAGGATGCCGACGGCCTCCCGGGCTACGCCGAGCGGGCCATCGGGATCTGGGAATCCGGGTTCCTGTACCGTGAGTTCCGCGGCGAGATGGTGAGCGACTCTTCCACCGCCGACGTGCTGATCTTCGCCAACTCGGCCCCGAACCTGGTGCTGGGCGTCCATCGCCTGCACAGCATGGCCCCCGAGTGCTCCGGGGCCACGGACATCGAGGTCAGTGACGATCACACCCAGCTCCTGATCCCGGTCCGGGTCTTCATCGATCCGGTCCTCCCGGTCGACCAGCCGGCCACCCAGACCTGCCTGGCCCTCACCACGATCCACGAGCTGGGCCACGCCCTCGGGATCTTCCAGCATTCGCCCAACCCGGAC
>DASSML010000105.1:0-4857 GCA_035688895.1 Gemmatimonadales bacterium | reverse complement strand
CCTGGGTCTGGCCCTGGCCTACCTGGGTCGAAAGGCGGAGGCGATCCAGGAAGGGGAGCGCGGGGTCGCGCTCATGCCCATCAGCCGTGACGCCCTCCTGGGGGCATACGTCCAGCACCAGCTGGTACGCATCTACCTGCTCGTGGGCGAGCCGGAGAAGGCGCTCGACCAGCTCGAGCCGCTGCTCAGGATGCCGTACTCCCTCTCGCCCGGATGGCTCAGGATCGACCCCACCTTCGCACCGCTCAAGGGCAACCCGCGGTTCGAGCGGCTGGTGAACGGGTCGTAGCGCGCGGGACCGCGGGGCATCTTTTTCGACCCTCAATTCTTCCAACTGGCGAGTTAGGCCGCTTCATTTCGGCCTTCATTGCCAAGAAGGGCGTACCATCGGCTGCTACATGTGCCCTGCCATGAAACTCATGGAGAGCGCAATCTGACATCGGGTCCTGGGGATGTCCCAATGGTATCACTGGATGCTACCGGATAGCACGGGGTGGACGAGCGGCAGCACGGAATGGCAAGGGTTTAGGCCTCCGTGCACAGAGCCGGACACATCTTAGGATCCTGTCCCGCAAGGGGTCCGGGTTCGACTCCCGGCGTTCGCATTCTCCGGTAGATCACAAGCAGGTATTGCGCGTTCTCGACCCGGACGCTAGCCTTCGTATGGGAAACCCATAGGAAGCGCCATGGCCGACAAGCAGGACGTGCAGCCGGGTACGCTGGCCCTCATGATCCTCCGAACCCTCGAGGTTCTGGGGCCCCTCCACGGCTACGGTGTGGCCCGCCGCATCGAGGAAACCAGCAAGCAAAAGATCCAGCTCAACTACGGAACCCTGTACCCCGCGCTGGTCAAGCTGGAGCAGGAGGGGTTCGTGCGCGCGGCCTGGGGCCAGTCGGAGAACAACCGCCGGGCCAAGTACTACTCCCTCACCGCGGCGGGCCGGAAGCGCCTGGCGCAGGAAGCCCGCGAGTGGCGCCGCACCGCCGACCTGATCTCCGCCTTCCTCGCACCCCGGGAAGAGGCCCCATGAGTTACCTCCGCCTTGGGCTCGCGCGCCTCCGCGGGCTGTTCGCCGGAACCCGCGAGGACCAGGACCTCCGCGAGGAGCTGGAGTCCCACCTCGAGATGGAGACCGCCGAGCTGATCCGGCGGGGCATGGATCCCGAGACCGCGCGCCGCCAGGCGCGCATCGCGTCGGGCGGCGTCACGCAGGCCGCCGAGGCGGTGCGGGAGCAGCGCGGCCTGCCCTGGATCGAGAACGCCGTCGCCGACCTCCGCTACGGCATCCGCTCCCTCCGCCGGAATCCGGGATTCACCGCCGTCGTCGTCATCACCCTCGCGCTCGGCATCGGCGCCACCACCGCGATCTTCAGTGTCGTCCGCGCCGTGCTGCTCAAGCCGCTGCCCCATCGCGACGGCGACCGCCTGGTCTACCTCCGCCAATCGACCGACGCGCTCGGCGGCGAGAACATGCTCTTCTCCGTCCCCGAGATTCGCGACCTGCGCAGCGGCGCGCCGGCGTTCACTTACATCGCGGAGTACTCGCCCTGGGACGCCGTGCTGCGGGGCGAGGCTGACGTCGCCACCGTCCAGGTCGGCCTCGTCACCGGGAACTTCTTCGACGTCATGGGCCTCTCCCCGGTGGTCGGCCGGCTCACCCGCGCGAGCGACGACGGTCCCGGCGTCCCGCCCGTGACGGTCCTGACCCACGAGTTCTGGATCCGCCGCTTCGGCGCGGATTCGAGCATCGTCGGCCGCCAACTGCTCATGAACGGCCAATCGGTGACCGTGATCGGGGTGCTCCAGCCCGCGCCCCTCTTTCCGGACCAGGTGGACTGCTTCACCAACATGGTGTTCAGCGAGCACCACTTGAGCGCGACGATGGTCGAGGGTCGTACTCACCGCATGACCGAGCTGATCGGACGGCTGAAGCCGAGCGCGACGCTGGCCGAGGCGCGGACCGAGATCACCACGGTCCACGAGCGGCTCAAGCGTCAGTATCCCGACGCCTACGATCCCGGGTCCAACTACCGGATCTCGGTCATTCCCTTCAAGCAGGCCATCGGCCAGCGCGCTCAGCTCACCCTGTGGCTGCTCATCGGCGTCGCGGGGTTCATCCTCGTGATCTCGGCGGCGAACGTCACCAGTCTCACGCTGATGCGGGGCGTGCGACGGGGTCACGAGCTCGTCGTGCGGACCGCACTCGGGGCGGCCTCCGGTCGCCTGCGCCGGCTGCTGTTGGTCGAGAACCTGCTGCTCGCGCTCATAGGGGCCGCGCTCGGCCTCGTCATCGCGCTGGGCGGGCTCGAGCTGCTGGTCCGCCTCGTCGCCCGGTACTCGCCGCGCGCCGCCGAGATCCAGCTCGACCGCACGGTGCTCGGGTTCACGCTCGGGCTCTCGGTCGCGATCGCGCTGCTGCTCTCGTTCGCGGCATCGCTCCCTCGCGATGACGCCGAGGGGGTGCTGGTCTCGGCCGGCGCGAACCGGCACACGGGTACGCCGGGCAAGCAGCGAGTGCAGCGCGGGCTGGTGGTCGCCCAGATCGCGGTGTCGGTGGTGCTGCTCGCCGGCGCCGGACTGCTGACGCGGACGATGATGGAGCTGTCCGCGGTCAACACCGGGCTTCGGACCGAGGAGGTGTTGACCATTCCGGTGCCGTTCCGCGCGACCGACTCCACCGCCGAGGCCGCCGCCAAACAGCGCCTGGGCGAGATGGCGGACGGGATCCGGGCGCTCCCCGGCGTGGTAGACGTGGGCATCGGTTCCGAGGTGCCGCTCACGACCTCCCTCCTCAACCTGGAGCTCAAGGTCGAGGGGAAGCCGTTGTCGGCCGGCCAGGCAATTCCGCGCGCCGAAGGCCGCAATGCCGACCCCCACTACTTCCGCGCCGCCGGCATCCCGCTCCTCCAGGGCAGGGAGTTCACCACCGCCGACCGGACGGGATCGGGCCAGGTCGCGATCATCAACCAGGCGCTGGCCGACATCCTCTTCCCCGGCGAGAGCCCGATCGACCGCCGGATCGCCTGGACCGGCGACGTTCTCCGATTCGCTCCGGTCAACGGGGAATGGCGCACCGTCGTCGGCGTGGTGGGCAACACCCACGACGGCGGGCTCGACGCGGCGCCGCCCGCCGTCATGTACATGCCGTTCGCCCAGGAGTTCAACTATGCCGGCGGGCTGGCGGTGCGGGCCGACAGCAACGTGTCGGCGCTGGCGGGAGCGGCGACGCGCATCGTGCGCGAGCTGGCGCCGGGCATCCCGATCGAGAAGGTGATGACCGTGGCGCAGATCAAGGAGCAGAGCGTTACGCCGCGCCGGCTCAACGCGGTGCTGGTCTGGTCGTTCGGGCTGCTGGCGTTGATCATCGCGGCGGTGGGGATCGCCGGCGTGCTGGCGTTCTCGGTGAGCATGCGGATCAACGAGATCGGGGTCCGCATGAGCCTCGGGGCCGCACCGGGCCAGGTGCAGCGGATGATCCTCGGCGAGGGTGGGGTGCTACTGGGGATCGGCCTGGTGATGGGCCTGCTCGGCGCGCTGCTCTCGGCGCGGGCGATTCAGGGGCTCTTGTTCGGCGTCGCGCCGTACGACCCGGCGACGTTCGGCGCCGTCGCGGTCATCATGGCGGTCATCGGCATCGGGGCGTGCTGGATTCCGGCGCTCCGCGCATCACGGGTGGATCCGGTCATCACGCTGCGGGCGCAGTAGACGGGGCGTGTCCGGCGTCGCATGGAACGACCCAGGGCTCCTCAGGCGAGGATCCCTTTCTATCGCCCATTCTGGCCCGGTGCTTGCGCCGGGGGGGGCATGGGGGAATGGAGTTGAAGACGACCTGTTGCTGAAGCCCTTCGCTCGGCCTTGCCAGGGCGCGGGTGCTTCAACTCCACGCCAAGTCCGGAGACCTGGTTACCCTAGCGCTGTTTCAGTGTCGACGGCCCCACCGGCACACCCAGCCGGACTTTCCACCTTTGCGGCTACTCGCGTAGCCCGCCGTCAGGGGCCCGGTTTCGACTCCCGGCGCTCGCATTGAACGACTCAGGCCTCTCGAAGCGGAGAGGCCTTTCTTCGTTGCCAACACCGGGGCGTCATCGTACAGCGGATACGCCGGTCCACCTCGCGAGTGACCCCGCTCCGCCCTAAGATTCTTCCAACCCCGTTTCCTGCCGGGTGACCTGGAGGCGATCGGTGAGTCCGGAGCTGTCGGTGGTGGTGCCGGTTCACAACGAGGCGGCCAACCTCGCCGGCCTACTGGCCGAGATCCGCCGTGCCCTGGATGGCCTGGCGGAGTACGAGGTCGTGTGCGTGGACGACGGCAGTGACGACGACACGCCTCGCCTCCTGGCGACGCTGGGCGCAGACTATCCCCGGCTGAGAGTCGTTCGCCACTCGACGCGTGAAGGCCAGAGCGCCGCTCTGGCCCACGGTGTCCGTGCCGCGCGGGGAACCTGGGTCGCCACCCTGGATGGCGACGGACAGAACGATCCCGCGGACATCCCTCGCCTCCTCGCCCTCGTCCGTGCTCCCGACGCCGCGGCGGACCTTCGCCTCCTCGTGGGAGAGCGTAGCCGCCGCCAGGACCCGTGGATCACGCGATTCGCCGGTCGCGTCGCCAACGTGATCCGCGCTCGGGTGCTGGGCGACGCCACGCGGGACAGCGCCTCGGGACTCAAGCTGTTCAGCCGAGAATGCTTCCTGGCACTTCCCCACTTCGACCATATGCATCGCTTTCTCCCCGCCCTCTTTCTCCGGAGCGGCTGGCGGGTCGCGTCGGTGCCGGTGAATCACCGGCCCCGCCGGCACGGCCGCTCCCATTACGGCGTGCTCGACCGGCTCTGGGCCGGCATCCCCGACCTGGTCGG
>DASSML010000104.1:0-10660 GCA_035688895.1 Gemmatimonadales bacterium | reverse complement strand
GGCCCGGGGTGCCCGGGCTGGGAGAGAACGCGTACCACTGGCTGCGAGAGGCGATGAGCTGGTACGAGAAGGCGGAGAAGCTGCGCCCCGCCGGCAACGACGAGGCCATCCTGCGGTGGAACACCTGCGCCCGCATCCTGGACCGTCACCCGCAGCTGCAGCCCCGGTCGGAGGAGCCGGTGCTGCTGACCCTGGAATAGGGGCTCACCGCACCGGCCGGCCGGGTCCGAGCCTGCCCCTCACCGACATCCTACAGGTATGACAGCCACCACGCCCGGCTCCGGGCCTTGAGCGCGGCATACCGGCGGCAGACCGGGTAGAGCACCGCCACCACCCCCAGCCACACCAGATACACCACCGGCAAGCCGAACCCGTAGTCGGCCGGCAGCTGCTTGAAGACGGTCCTCATTGCGGAGGCCGGAAAGCCCTGCAGCACTCCGGCTCCCACCGCCAGCGCATGCACCAGGAAGAGGTGCGCCACGTAGAACAGGAACGGCACCCGGCCGAAGGTGACCAGCACCTCGGCCACCGAGCCGCGAGCCCGCCGCAGCCAGGCGAGCGCGAGCAGCGCCGGCCCCAGGGTCATGAGCAGGTAGAGCAGCGACGGCGGATACTTGGTCAGGTTGAGGAACGACATCACGACGAGGTCCGTCTCGCCGTGGAGCACGCGCGGGTGCGGGTCGCCGTACACGTTGACCCAACGGAGCACCACGAATCCCGCCACCAGGACCGCTCCGGCCCACAGCAGCCGGCGCGCGTCCTTCGGGCTGGACGAGAAGACCACCGGCCCGGCAAGGAAGCCGAGCGCCATGACGCCGATCCATGGCACCAGCGGGTAGAGGCCGAGAATCGGCGCTATACCCAGCGGCCCCGACACGTGCAGCACGCGCCACAGCGGCGCCAATGCGCCGAACCGCTCGGGGGTCACTCCGTCGAGCATGTTGTGGCCCAGCACCATCGCCAGGGCAATCGCGGCGACGGCCCCTCGAGGCAGGTAGATGAGCCCTGCGAGTACGACCATCGACCAGCCGATCGCCCAGATCACCTGAGCAAACGCGCCGAGCGTCCAAGCCGTGCTGAGGTACCAGGCGAAGCTGATCACGGTGAGCTCGAGGAAGACCAGCCAGATCCCGCGGCTCAGCAGGAATCGCGCGAGCTCGCCGCGGGTCCGCCTGGTTCCCGCGATCCAAACGCTGGCGCCGGCCAGGAACACGAAGACCGGGGCGCAGTAGTGGGTGATCCACCGGGTGGCGAACAAGGCCGGCGTGGTTCGGGTGAGATCGGTGGGATCGAAATGCGCGCCCGAGAAGTAGGCCCGGACGTGGTCCAGCACCATGATTACCATGACCAGCCCGCGCAGCAGGTCGACGTGGTCCACCCGGCGCCGCGTGGGCTCGGCGGCCCGGGTGCGCACGCGTACGCGGTAGGCGCCCGAAGGTGAGTCGGGGGTAAGAACGGTCGTCATGGCTCGAGCTCCGCTCCGCGCGAAGGGTGGGGGTGGACTACGAGGAGAACTGCGCGGAACGCCGCCCGGTCCGGACGCCGGGCGGTATACTTCCCCCCATGACCGTTCCGCCCCTGCGCCGGGTGACCGCCGGCCGCTACGTGCAGCCGCTCCGGGAGGGCGGCTCTCTCCCGGCGGTGGTGGACACCGACGGGGGTCTCTACGTGGTCAAGTTCCGCGGCGCGGGGCAGGGGCCGAGGGCGCTGGTGGCCGAGCTGCTGGTGGGGCTGATCGCGGCGAGGCTGGAGCTGGCGGTGCCGGAGCTGGCGCTGGTCGAGGTCCCGCCTCCGTTCGGCCGGAGCGAGCCGGACCCCGAGATCCAGGATCTCCTGCGACGGAGTCACGGCCTCAACGTGGGGCTCCGGTACCTCGACGGCGCCTTCAACTTCGACGGCTCCGCCGCCGCCGAGCTGATCACGCCGGAGTTCGCAGCGCGGCTGGTCTGGCTCGACGCCCTGGTGACCAACCCCGATCGGACCCACCGCAACCCCAACCTGCTGATCTGGGAGCGCCGGCCCTGGCTGATCGACCACGGCGCCGCGCTCTACATCCACCACGACTGGGCCGGCGCGACGGAGGAGCGGGTGCGAGGCGCGTTCCCGCTCATCGCGCGCCACGTGCTCCTGGGTCGAAGCGACGGGCTGGAGGCAATGGACGAAGCCGCGGCGGGGCGGCTCGATCGGGACTCGCTGCGGGCGATCGTCGAGGCCGTGCCGGACGAGCTGCTCGCCGGCCCCGAGTATGCCGGCGATCTGGGCGCCGGGGCTCAGCGCGCGAGGTACCTGGACTACCTGACGGCGCGGCTCCGGGCTCCCCGCGCCTTCGTCGCCGCGGCGGTGGAGGAGCGGGAGCGCCTCCGCCGGCTCCGTCCCCTCCCGCTCTCGGCCCGACGATGAGCGACGCGGGCCGGATTGCGTACGACTTCGCGGTGCTGCGCGTGGTGCCCCACGTGCACCTGGGGGAGTTCGCGCCCATCGGTGTCATCGTGCACGCGCGGACCGCCGAGTTCCTGGAGATGCGGGTGGTGACCGATCCGGAGGATCTGCGCCGACGGTTCCCCAGCGTGGACCACGAGCTGCTGGCCCGCTATCTCCACACCTACCAGCGGATCTGTGCCGGCGATCCCGCCGCCGGGCCCGTGGCGCTGGAGCCGCCCTCCGAGCGCTTCCACTGGCTCACCTCGCCCCGCTCGGACGTGCTGCAGACCTCGCCGATCCACGAGGGGATCACTGACCGCCCCGCCGCCGCCCTCGAGCGGCTCTACCGGACCTACGTGACGGATTAGGCTGGTCCAGCGGCGAGGGTCAGGCGGTGATTCCTGCACGGCGGCGGCGGGTCTTTTCCCGGGTGCCGCAGGTGCGCATCTGGCACCAACGGCGAAAGCCGTTGCGGCTCCGGTCCACGTACATCCACCCACAATCCGTCCCACCGCAGACCCTGATCCGCTCGGCCTCCGGCGAGGTGAGCAGCCGGGTCGCGGACCAGAGGACCGGCGCCAGCAGCGCCTCGGGCCGCTCGGCCAGCTCGCGCCACCCCCAGGCGAAGGCCGGCCGGGCGCGGCTGCCTGTTCGCACCAGCTGGGCCCGGTCGAGGGCGTTGGAGAGGAGACGATTGAACTGTCCCAGGCTCTGGTCGGTGGGCGCCCCGGCGGCGAGGGCCCCGAACAGATCGCGGAGCACCAGCCGGGTGAGGCGGGCACGGTCCAGCGCTCGCCCCGCCTCGCGCGGGTGGCGCGCCACCGCGCGCGCAAGACGCTCGGCGTCCGGCCGGTCGAGCAGGCCGGCGCCGGCGGCCCAGTGCACCAGGTCGGCCGGAGCAGCCAGCCGCTCGTCCTCCAGGCCGCGTGCGGTCCAGTCCACGGTATTGATCAGGTCCAGGGCCGGATCGCCGGCGACGTACTCGAAGGCCATGCCGGAAGGTAGCACCGGTATTCGGCTCTTGACAGGTGCAGGCCCGACCTGTAGGGTGCACCGGTATGGAGCGTAATACCGGTACATGGGAGGACGCATGATCGCTCGAACCTGGCGCGGCGCCGTCCGCGCCGCCGATGCCGACGCCTATCTCGCCTACCTGAATGCCGTCGGCACGCCCGGCTACACCGCGGTGCCCGGGAACCTCGGCGTAGTCACCCTTCGGCGCCTGGTGGACGACCGCGCTGAGTTCCTGCTCCTGTCCTTCTGGGAATCGGAGGCGGCGGTGCGGGCGTTCGCCGGCCCCGACACCGAGCGCGCCGTCTTCTACCCGGAGGACGACCGCTTCCTCATCGACCGGGACGAGCACGTCACCCACTACGAGGTGGTGGAGCGGACCGGACCGGTCCCGGCATGACGACCCGAGTGGCCGAGGGACCGTCCGGCGCCGCGCTCATCGCGGCGTTCGCCGCGATCTATCTCTGCTGGGGCGCCACCTTCCTCGCGATCCGCTATGCCGTCGCGGAGCTGCCGCCGCTGCTCACGATCGCACTCCGCTGCGCGGGTGGCGGGCTGGTGCTGCTGGCGTGGCTAGGCGCGCGCGGCGCTCTGGTCCCGGTGCCGCGGCCGCTGTGGCCGCGCATCGCCGGGGCCGGCGTGCTGCTGTTCCTCGGCTGCCACGGTCTGCTGGCCTGGGCCGAGCAGCGGGTCTCGTCGGGCGAGGCGGCGCTGTACATGGCGGCGATTCCGCTGTGGCTGGTCTCGCTCGACGCGCTGGTGACGCGGCGGCGGCCGTCCGGGGGCGTGATCGCCGGGCTGGTCCTCGGCGTGGCCGGCGTGACGGTGCTGGTCGGTGGACAGACCGTGGCCGGCAGCTCGGCCGCGCCGCTCGATCGCATCGGACTGCTGGTGAGTGCGTTCTGCTGGGCGGTCGGATCGCTGGTCGGGCGAGACCGGCGCGGGACGGTGCCCGCAGGCCAGGTCACGGCGCTCCAGCTCCTCGCCGGCAGCGTCGTGGTGCTGGCGGCGTCCGCGGCCGCGGGCGAGCTCGCGGCCTGGTCGCCGTCGGCGCTGAGCGGTCGAGCCGCCGGGGCGATGGTCTTCCTGGTGCTGGGCGGAACGGTACTGGGATTTGGGGCGTACTCCTGGCTGCTTCGGGTCGCCTCCCCCGCGGCGGTCGGGACCTATGCGTTCGTGAATCCTGTGGTGGCGCTGGGACTGGCCGTGGTGGCGGGCGACGGGACGGTCGGCGCGCGGGGGCTGCTCGCCGCGGCGCTGGTGGTGGCGGGCGTGGCGGCCATCTGGGCCGGCTCCGGCCGCGTGCCGCCTAGAGCAGGAGCGGCTGCTCCATCACTCCACCCAGCCGAGCCACGCCTCCCTCCAACTGGCGCCGCCGACGGTAGCCTTCGTCGAGCGGGTAGCCGTGTTCCTCCTGCAGCGAGCGAAGCCGCCGGGTGAGCGCCGCCTGGTACGCCGCGCTCACGCCCTCGCCGCCGGCGAAGTGCCGGCGATACCGCTCGGCCAGCTCCGGAAACTCGCGCTCGAGATGGGGAAGGAAGCGGCGCCGCGCCGCGGGCCCGAGCCGGAGCGCCGACCCGACCACGTAGCGGGCACCGACTTCCTTCCCCGCCGCCATGAGGCGGCCGAGCCCGGGCCGGTCGTCGGTGATCCCGGGGACGATCGGTGCGATCAGGAGGCCACCGTAGACACCGGCCGCGCTCAGCCGCCC
Source organism: Gemmatimonadales bacterium (assembly GCA_035688895.1). Classification (GTDB taxonomy): domain Bacteria; phylum Gemmatimonadota; class Gemmatimonadetes; order Gemmatimonadales; family GWC2-71-9; genus CAVVWJ01. Next base: position 5,517 of record DASSML010000104.1, on the reverse strand, counting down.
CAGCGCGCGGAGGCGCGCTTCCGGCACCGGCGAGCGGGGCTCCAGCCGGCGGGCCAGGACGCGGTCCGCCGTGACGACGGAGAGGTTGATGGTGACCTCGTGCCGCCGGGACAACGCGCCGAGCAGCGCCGCATCGCGCGCGATGAGCGGAGACTTGGTGATGATGCCGATCGAGAGATCGCGAAAGCCGAGCAGCACCTCGAGCAGACGGCGGGTAATGCGGAACCGGCGCTCGGCCGGCTGGTAGGGATCCGTAGCGGTGCCGATGACCAGCGACTGGCCGTTGAGGCGCGCGGGGTCGAGGGTGCGCGCCAGCACCTCCGGCGCCGTGGTCTTGACCAGAATGCGGCGCTCGAACGCGAGCCAGGGCGGCAGGGACCCGTCGTCCTTGCCGGCCGGCCGCGGCGACGAAGCCGAGGCCCGCTCCACCGCGTAGCGATGAGTGTCCCGGGCGTAGCAGTAGGTACAGCCGAACTCGCAGCCCACGTAGGGATTGACCGACCAGAAACCCATCCGGGTGCTGGCCGAGCTGTTGAGCACCGAGCGTGGACTCAGCTCGAGAAACGTGGTGCCGCGCGCCCGCTGATCGAGCACCGTCAGCTGCCTCGGCGCCGGCGGTGCGACCGATAGCTCGAGCTGGCCCGGACTCACCCGCATTTCCCCCAACCGCAGCTGGGACAGGTCACGCAGGCCGATGCGCGAGCCAGCGGCCCGGCGCACTCGGGGCAGACCTGCAACGGCCGTGGAGTCGGGCGGTAGCGAGTCGGGGAAAGCCGGGCGATTCGGGGGAGGTATTGAGGAAAGAGCACTGCGGGCTCCGTCGGGTACGTGTCTACCCCGAATATATCCCGAAGCTCGCCTCGGTCAAGATGCCCCGGGGCGCCGTCGGCCGACAGTGAGCACGACGAGCGCCACTCCCGCCGCGAGCGGCAGCAGCGTCGCCAGACCGTGCAGTCCAAGCCAATGGCCGTAGTTCACCGCCACGTCGCCTTCCCTGAGGAGCGGCAGCGCCCATTGGGTGGTCGGGTTGGTCACCAACTGGCCGCGGAACTCTTCGGGCGGATACGTCTGCCCCGCGATCGACTGGATCCAGACATTGAGCGTGGACACCAGGACCAGCGCCCACAATGCCACCCGGCCGAGCCGGTGAGACGACCACTCGCTCCAGGCCCGCGCCAGCGGGAGCATCAGGAAGGGGACCAACGGCACCAGGAAGCGCGGCCCCACGGCGTCGCCACCGGACCAGAAGAGGTACGAGGCCACATAGAGCAGAAATCCCGCGAGGAGGAGCGCCACCAGCACGGCTATCGAACGGAAGCGCCGATCGCGCCAGAGCAGCGCGAGACCCGGCAGGCTCAGCAGCAGCACCGGTGAAAGAAAGAAGAGGCCGCGGTACGGGCTCAGGGTGATACCGTAGAGCGCCTCCCAGGTCGGGCCGGTGAAGCCCATGAAGCCCTGCTCGTGCACCTTGTAGAACTCCACGTGATACCGGTAGCCGGCGGGAAACGGGGTGTGGAAGATGACCCAGTTGTACCCCGCGAACAGGAGTCCGAGAGGCAGGGCGCCCCAGACAACGCGGTGAAGCGCCCAGGGCCGCGGCAGCTCGCGCCAGGCCCAGACCACCGGCAGGAGGAGGAACGGCGCGACCGGATATTCGCTGATGGTCGCGAGACCGAAGAGCGCGCCGACCAGCCACAAGCGCCACGGCGCCGCGTTCTCCCGGGCCACTCGCCACAGCAGGTAGAACCCGACGAAAGCGCCGAAGGCACTCAGCTGGTGCTGGAACATCGCCTTGCTGTAGGGAAAGGCGACGGTCGCCAGTCCGTAGATGAGCGCGACGGCGAGTGCCTCGGTGTCCCGGGGCACGAGCCGGCAGGCGAGCCGGTAGACCACTACACCGAGGAGCGCCGAGGGGAGTGACGCCGCGGCCAGGGTCATCACCAGCATGCCCAGGCGCTCGCGCGGGGTGGCATCGCGGTGACTGCCCGGAGATATGGCCTGCGCCCGGACCGTCGCCTCCTCTCGGTCCAGCCGGCGCGCGAGCGGCGGCAGGGCCAGGATGGGCTTGAGCGCCAGGTAGGCCGGCAGCGCGATCAGCGACGGGCCGATAGAGCCGACGGCGTAGTAGTGCCCTTCGAAGTACGCCTTGTCCCCGGTGTTCTCGTGGTAGTCGTCGATCCAGAGGACGCCGTGATCGGCCACGGCAAAGACGAGATCGGCGCGACCGGTCGCATTCCAGTCGCTTCGACCAGCGCGGGGCACGAAGTAGCCGGAGCAGAGCAGCAGCAGGAGGAAGACCAGCGCCTCGTGCCGGCGGTCAGGACGGCAGGCGGGAGCAGTCATCCAGGTCGACGGCCTCAGCCGACCGACATGGGAGCGGTCGCCTGCCGCCACCACGCGGCGGCGTCCTCTTCGGTCCAGGGTTCGACCGGGATCCCCGCCAGGGCTCGGCCGAGCGCTCCGGCGTCGGGCCGCTCCGAGGGTCGCTTTGCCAGGCAGCCGAGAATCAGCTGGTCGAGTCCCGGCGGCAGCGCGACGTTGCCGCGAACCGACGGTGGCACCGGCTCCGCGCTCAGGTGCCGGGCAACCATCTGCAGCGCGTTCTCCGCCTGGAAGACCAGCTGCCCGGTGAGCAGGAAGTAGCCGACGCATCCCAGGGCGTAGATATCGGCACGCCCGTCCACCGGATCGCCCCGGGCCATCTCCGGCGCCAGGTAGGCCGGCGTGCCCGGCGTGATCCCCGCCGCGGTGGCCAGCGAATCCTCGCTCATCCCGGTCACCGACTTCACCAGCCCGAAATCGAGCACCTTGGCGAAGTCGTGGCGCAATCCCACCCTCCCCACGTGGATGTTCGCCGGCTTGATGTCGCGGTGGACCAGGCCGACCGCGTGGGCCTCCTCCAGCGACTCGGAGATCTGGCGCAGCAGATGAATCGTACGGTTCGCCGGGAGCGGGCCGTGGCGCTGCACCAGCGTCTCCAGATCCAATCCTTCCAGCAGCTCCATCACGAAATAGAGGGTCTGGTCCTCGGTGACGCCGAAGTCGTACAGCTCGACCGTGTGGGGCGAGCGGAGGCTGGCCGCCGCCTCCGCTTCGCGGCGGAAGCGCCGCGCGGCGAGCTCCGCGGCTTCTCGATCGGCGCCGAGGGTCTCGGGACGGATCAGCTTGATCGCCGCGGGCCGGGCCAGCATCCGGTGCGTCGCCAGGTAGACCTCGCCCATGCCCCCTCGGCCCAGCAGCTCGCCCAGCCGGTAGCTCCCCAACTCGCGCTCGCGGGCGACCTGCAGTCCGAGCCGGGTCACCACCCGCGAGATGACCATCGCGACGCCGAGGAGCAGGTAGTTGGAGTAGTGCATGAGGAGGGCGTTCTGCCAGGGGCCGAAATGGTACCGGCCGGCGGCCTGCGCCACCGTCATGCCGATCGGGTCCATCGAGGCCGCGATGAACCCGGCGAGGAACAGCTTCCAGGGCGCGGCGGGAACGAGCGCGGCGAAGATCAGGATCACCGGGCCGATCCAGCTGAGGTCCGGGTGAGGCGACGGCGCGCCGGAGGCGAGCGGCCCGACGTGCATCATGACCCCGATGGCGAAGGCCATCGCCACCAGATAGACCAGGCCGAGGTCCATGACCCGGTAGGGATCGTGCTCCCGCCGGCGAAGCCACCAGTACATCCCCAGCGAGGCGACGACGCTGCTCAGGGCGATGGTGTCCGTGAACTTCCAATGCCCCGCGGTGGGATCGCCCGACAGTCTGGCCTGAGCCACACGGCCGAGGCCGTGCCCCAGGCACCAGAGGGCGGCGGCGATCAGCGACATGACCTCGAGCCGGCGGGAGACCTGGCGGAGGACGTCGTCGGGAATGCGTCGGGGGGTGCCGGCTCCGGTGCTGGTCGCCGGCGTGGTGCCGCGCAGCAAGGGGCCGATCAGGCGTGGCTTCGACATGACCGGGGCGAAATCTGCCCCGGGCCAGCACCCAATGCCACCTGGTGACGAACCGCACGGGTCGTCATGGCCGGTATCGGTATACTCGGCGGGTTGTCAGGTCCGAAGATCGATGACCCACGTCCGGCGAGTTGCCATTGTGGTCATGGGTGCGTTACCGTACACGGCCCTGGCGGTGGCTTTTCGCCGGAAGCAATGTCTTCCAATCCATCACGCTGCCGTCTCCCGTCTCCCTGGAGTCGTCGTGACCCCCGCTTCGACTACCCGTCTCCCTGAGCTTCTCGCGAAACATGAGGGGCCCATCCTCGATCGCTGGGTGGAGGAGCAGCTCGCCACCATCGGACACAGGCGCGGACTCATGTCCGACGCCGAGCTGCGGGAGCAGTCCCGTGAGTTCCTGACCCTGGTGCGTCAGGCGGCACAGAGCGGCGCGCTGGAGATCGACTCGGCCTCCTGGACTTCGGTCAAGGACTTCCTGGGCCGCATTTCGACCAGCCGCGCGGTGCAGGGATTCAGCCCCGCCGAGACCGCAACCTTCGTCTTCTCGCTCAAGCAGCCGGTTTTTGAGCAGCTGCGGCGGGACGGTGGATCGGGCGAGGGGCTGTTCGATGAAGTGTGGCGCACCAACCTCCTGCTCGACCGGTTGGGACTCTACACCACCGAGGTGTACCAGAAGGGGCGGGAGCAGGTCATCCTCCGGCAGCAGGAGGAGATGCTGGAGCTGTCCACCCCGGTGGTGAAGCTGTGGGACGGGGTGCTGGCCCTGCCGATGATCGGCACCCTCGACAGCGCGCGGACCCAGATCGTCATGGAGGCCCTGCTCCAACGGATCGTGGAGACCGGGGCCAACGTCGCGATCATCGACATCACCGGAGTGCCGACGGTGGACACCCTGGTGGCGCAGCATCTGATCAAGACCATCACCGCGGCCCGGCTCATGGGGGCCGACTGTATCATCAGCGGCATCCGCCCCCAGATCGCCTCGACCATCGTGCACCTCGGGGTGGACCTGAGCGACGTGGTCACCAAGGCGACGCTGGCCGACGCCTTCGGGCTCGCGCTCGACCGGCTGGGGCTGGCCGTGGGCCGCGCGGTGCAGCGGCGGTAGCGCGGCATGGAGCGGATCCCGATCCTTAAGATGGGCGACCTCCTCCTGGTGAGCATCCAGGTGGACATGCACGATCAGCTCGCCCTGGCCCTGCAGGACGACCTGACCGAGAAGATCGCCAAGAGCGGGTCACGTGGCGTGCTGATCGACATCTCCGCGGTGGAGGTGGTGGACAGCTTCATCGGACGGATGATCGCCAACATCGCCGGCATGGCACGGATCCTGGACGCGCGGACGGTGCTGGTCGGGATGCAGCCCGCGGTGGCCATCACCCTGGTGGAGCTGGGCCTCACGCTTCCGGGGGTGCAGACCGCGCTGGACGTGGAACGGGGGATGGCGTTGCTCCGGCGCGACCGGCGGCCCGCCCCGAGCCTGGTGGAGGTCGAGCCGGTCCCACTCGAGACGAGCGACGTGGATGCCGGCGAGCAGGAGTGAGGAGCTGCCGCTCCGCTCCGGCGCCGACGTCGT
>DASSML010000103.1:0-7435 GCA_035688895.1 Gemmatimonadales bacterium | reverse complement strand
ATCCGCCGCTTTCACCAGGAGGCGGTCCTGCGCGAGCGTCTCGCCGCCTGCGCCCGCTTCTAGATATCATTGGGAGCACCCGCTCCAGGAGCTCGTCCGATGTCCTCCGCCACCGAGCCCGCCCCAGCATCAGGTTCCGATGACCGCGGCGCGTCCCGCGCCCTCGACGCGCTTCGGACGCTGCTGATTCCCGGCGAGGAGCTCCAGAGCTGGGCGGTCCAGCGCCGCCTCTTCGCCCTCACTCACCGGCGCCGCCTCGTGGCCGCCACCAGCGGCCGGCTCCTCTCGGTCTCGCGCGGCCTCTTCGGCGGGTTCAGCACCGAGGACATCCGGTGGCAGGACCTGGACGACGCCCAGCTCCGCGTGGGCATCGTGGGCGCCACCCTGACAGTCACCGCCTACGCCAGCACCGACCTCGCCAGCGCGTCCGCCGGGACCGCCCGCGCGCTCGTCTTTCCCGGCCTCCGGAAGGCCGAGGCCCAGGCCGTCTACCGCGCCTGTCAGGCGCAGGAGCAGGCCTGGCGGGAGAAGCGCCGGGTCCGGGATCTCGAGGAGCTCCGAGCCAAGTCGGGCGGTATCCAGCTCGCGGGCGGTGCTTCGGGCTCCGTACCGGGCGGTAGCGACGCTCAGGCACCGGCGGCCCGCCTGCAGCGCGCGAAGGAAATGCTCCAGCAGGGCCTGTTGACCGACGCCGAATTCGAGCAGGTGAAGTCGCGGATCCTGGCCGATCTGTGAGTCGGCCGTGACCGGCTACGCCCGGCGGCTCGGACTCTTCTCCGGGACCATGGCCGTGGTGGGCGGAATTATCGGCGGAGGGATCTTCCGCACCCCGGCCGCCGTGGCCGAGCGGGCCGGGAGCGTCGGTCTGACGCTGGCGGTCTGGATCACGGGCGGGGTCGTCGCGCTGGCCGGCGCGTTCTGTTTCGGCGAGTTGGGCGCCCGGCGGCCGCGGGCCGGCGGAGGCTACGTCTACCTGCGGGAGACCTTCGGCCCGCTCCCCGCCTTCCTCTACGGCTGGACTCTCCTCCTGGTGATCGCCACCGGCGCCATCGCCGCCGTGGCGGTGCTCTTCGCCGACTACACGCTCGCGCTGCTCGGCCTCCCCAAGGAGTGGACGCTCCCCGTCGGTGTGGGCAGCGTGGTGTTGCTGTCGGGTGTCAACTACTTCGGCGTCAAACCAGGCGCCGTCACCCAGAACCTCTTTACCGTGCTCAAGCTGCTGGCCCTGGCGCTGCTCGTCGGGGTGGGCCTCGGCTGGGCCGCGCCGGTCGCCACGGCCACGGCCGAGCCGGCTGCCCAGGGCAATCCGATCGTGGCCTTCGGAGCGGCCCTGGTGCCGGTGCTGTTCACCTACGGCGGCTGGCAACAGACCAACTTCATCGCGGAGGAGATCGTCGAGCCCGAGCGCACCCTCCCGCGCGCCCTGGTGCTCGGCGTGGTGATCGTGGTGGCGGTGTATCTCTCGGCCAACCTCGCCTATCTCCGAGTGCTGGGGCTGGGCGGACTGGCCGCCAGCACCGCCCCGGCCGCCGAGGTGATGGAGCGACTGCTGGGGCCCCGCGGCGCCACCGTGATCGCGGCGGGCATCGCGATCTCCTCCTTCGGCTTCCTCAACCTGGTGATCCTGGTGACGCCGCGGGTGTTCCAGGCAATGGCCGCCGACGGCGTCTTCCTGCCGCGCCTGGCCAGGCTGCACCCGGTCTATCAGACCCCGACCGCCGCCATCCTGCTGCAGGCCGCGTGGGCGATCCTGCTCATCCTCTCGGGCAGCTTCGCGCAGCTGGTGGATTACGTGACCTTCGGCGACTGGATCTTCTTCGGCCTGACAGTGGCCGGCCTCTTCGTCTATCGGCGGCGGGACCGGGGAGCGCCGGCGACCGGCTACCGGACGCCCGGCTATCCCTTCACCCCCGTGCTCTTCGTGCTCGCGGCCGGCTACGTGGTGGTGAGCGCGATCGCCGCCAATCCCCGCAACGCCGCGTTGGGCAGCCTGCTGATCGCGCTGGGCGTGCCGGTCTACGCCTACTGGGCCCGACGCGCCTGACTCGGGAGGAGCTCCCATGGATGAAACGATGACCTCGACCACGTTCGACATCCCCGGCTATCACATCGTCGAGACGCTCGGCCTGGTGCGCGGCGTGACGGTGCGCTCGCGCTCCATCTTCGGCACCATCGGCGCCAAGGTGGAGACCATCTTCGGCGGCCACATCTCGATGCTGACGGGGCTCTGCGAGCGGGCCCGCGCGGATGCCTTCGACATCCTGATGGCCCACGCCCAGAAGGTGGGCGCCAATGCGGTCGTCGGGATCCGCTACGACGCGACCGAGATCATGTCGGGGGTGACCGAAGTCCTCTGCTACGGCACGGCGGTGGTGGTCGAGCCTTCGTGAGCAGAGCGGCTACCGACGGGTGGCACACCGCGCGGCTCCTCATCCGCGCCTGGGCGCCGCCCGACGCGGCGGAGCTCAAGGCCGCGATCGACGGCAGCCTGGCCGAGCTGCAGCGCTGGATGGCCTGGGCCAAGAACGAGCCCAGCGACCTGCCCGTGATCGAGGAGCGGCTGGGCCGGTTCCACGCCGAGTTCCAGGCCGGTACCAACTGGGCCTGCGGGATCTTCCTGCGAGCGAGCGGGGAGGTGCTGGGCGGAGTGTCGCTCCTTCCCCGCATCGGGCCGGGTGCGCTGGAGCTGGGCTATTGGCTCCGGAACGAGTGCACCGGACGGGGATACGCCAGCGAGGCGGCGGCCGCGCTCACCCACGTGGGACTCGCGATGCCGGGGATCGAGCGGATCGAGATCCGCTGCGATCCGGAGAACCGGCCCAGCGCCGCCGTGCCCGTGCGCCTGGGCTATCGGCTGCTCCGCACCTCGCTCGAGCCGGTGCCCTACTCCGACGGCGAGACGGCGCCCACCATGGTCTGGGCGCTCGAGCGCTCCGAGTCCCCGTCGGCGCTGGCGGACTGGCCTCCCCCAACCCCCGCGGCTTCCAACGGCTGAGCTACTCGCCCACCAGCGAGAGCTCCCAGGTCTCCGAGGTGAGGTCGTGACCGAAGCTGTGGTGCCGCTCGGTGCCGACCATCCGGAAGCCGGCCTGCTGGTACACCCGGCGCGCCGCGTCCAGCACCGAGTTGGTCCAGAGGGTCAGGGTTCGATATCCCGCCTCACGGGCGAACCCGACACAGGCCTGCACCAGCGCGTGGCCCAGACCCCGCCCCCGCGCCCATGGCTCGACCAGTAGCAGCCGCAGCTTGGCTACCGCGTCCGACTGCCGCACCAGGAACACCGAGCCTGCCCGCACCCCGCCGAGCTCCGCGATCCAGGCCCGCTCCCGCCGGAGGTCGGCGTGTGCGGCGAAGTCGGCGACGATGCCGGCCACCAGGGCCTCGAACTCCTCGTTCCACTCGTATTCCGCCGCGTAGAGCTCGCCGTGCCGCTGCACCACCCACCCCAGGTCTCCCGGCCCCGGCGCCCGAAGCGCGGGGCGCGGCGTCGGCTCGGCGCGAGGCGTGAGCGTCGTCTCCACCTGGCGCATCGAGGTCACCAGGCGCCGGCGGGACGCCGGCGTGAGCCGGCCGAGCAAGGCGGCTACCTCGCGGCTCGATCGAGCGTCGAGGGCACCGAAGGTTCGGCGGCCCCGCGCCGTGAGTCCGAGCAGCCGCTGCCGTCGGTCGCCCGCGGCGGCGGTGGCCGAGACCAGTCCGGCCTTGCGCAGTCGTTGAAGGAGGCGGCTCAGGTAGCCGGGGTCGAGGCCGAGCTCCTCCCCGATGGCGCTGGCGGTGGGCGCGGTCCGGTGCGCGATCTCGTAGAGCACCCGGACCTCGGTGAGGTTGAACGGACTGTGGAGGAGCCCGTCCTCCAGCAGACCCATCTGCCGGGTGTAGAAGCGGTTGAATCGGCGGACGGCGGCGACCTGATCGGGGGCCATGGTCTCCAAGCTGCCCGAATTAGTTGCCTTTGTCAACTAATTCCTGCCCGCCCGGCGCCGGGCTATCTTTGGCCGGGCACCGCTTCCGGAGAACTCCACATGCTGCGTTGGACTCTCGCCGCTCTTCATCTCACCGCCCTCGGCATCGGTCTCGGCGCGGTCTGGGTCCGCGCCCGCGCACTGCGTGGGCCCTTCGATCCGGCCGGGCTCCACCGGGTCTTCGCAGCCGACAGCTGGTGGGCGCTCGCGGGAGCGCTCTGGATCGCCACCGGCCTGTGGCGATTGTTGGCCGGAACCGAGAAACCCACCGCGTACTACATGCACAATCATCTCTTCTACCTGAAGATGGCGGCGTTGCTCCTGTTGCTCCTGATGGAGGCCCGGGCGGTCGTGACGCTCATCCGGTGGCGCACCGCGGCCTCCGGGGGCGGCCCGGTCGTCACCACCGCCGCGCCCGGGCTGGCGCGCGTCAGCTACATCCAGGCGATCCTGGTTCTGATCATGGTGGCGGCAGCCAATGGGATGGCTCGAGGGTACGGCCAGTGATCGGGCGCCTGCTGATCGGCCTCGCGGCGGTCACGACGCCGCTCATGGCACAGACCATTCCTGCATCGGAATACGCCGCGCGCCGAGACTCGCTGGCGGCCCGGATCGGCCACGGAGTGGTGGTCGCGTTCGGCGCCCGCACGCCGGTGGGGTGGGACCGTCCGAGTCAGCTCCCGGCGTTCCGCTATCTCACCGGGTTCATGGAGCCCGACGCCGCGCTGCTCATCGTGGTGCGGGACGGCCGGCCCTCGCCGGTGCTCTTCACCCAGGCCCGCGATCCGCGACGCCAGCTCTACGACGGCTTCCCGCCCGACTCGCTGGGCGTCGAGCGCGCCACCGGCATTCCGGCCCGCTCCATCGCCGTCCTGGCGCCGATGCTCGACAGCCTGGCCGGCGCCGGCTGGCCGGTCTACACCCTGCGCGACTACGCCAGCAACGACGTGGCCGAAGCCGACTCGCTCACCCGCGGCGCGAGCTTCATGCGCGCGTTCACCGAGCGTCACCGCGGCGTGACGGTACGCGACGCGCACCCGAGCCTGGACAGTCTGCGTACCCGAAAGAGTCCCGCCGAGCTGGCGATGCTGCGCCGGGCGATCGACATCACCGTCGCCGCGCAGCAGGAGGCGATGCGCACCATCCGCCCGGGGATGTACGAGTACGAGATCGAGGCGCTGTTCACCGCCGCCTTCCGCCGCACCGGCGGCGATGGTCCCGCGTTCGTCTCCATCATCGGCTCGGGGCCCAACTCGACCCAGTACCACTACAACGCGAACGACCGGCGGATGGAGGCGGGAGACGTCGTCGTCATGGACGTGGGCGCCGGCTACGGCGGCTATGCCGCGGACGTGACCCGGACCGTTCCGGTGAGCGGCAAGTTCACGGCCGAACAGCGGGCCATCTACGGCATCGTACGGGAGGCGCAGCTCGCGGCCGAGCGGGTGGTGCGCCCCGGGGCGTCGTTCGGGTCCTGGCGCGATGCCGCGCAGGCGGTGGTCGCCCGCGGCGTGGCCCGGCTGGGCCTCACCGAAGGCGTCGATGCCACCTTCGATCCGCCCTGGGCCGACCAGTGCCGGGCCAAGCCGGTCGCCTGCACCCAGGCATTCCTCTATATGGCCCACGGACTCGGCCACGGGATCGGACTCGAGGTGCACGACCAGCCGCATCCCTGGGTCGGCCCGGGCAGCTTCGCCGAGGGTGACGTATTCACCATCGAGCCCGGGGTGTACGTCAGCCGGAAGCTGCTGGACATCCTCCCGGACACGCCGAAGAACCGCGCCATGATCGCGAAGGTGCGGGCCGCCGTCGCCCGCTACGACAAGACCGGCGTACGGATCGAGGACAACTATCTGGTGACCGCGAGCGGGGTGGAGTGGCTCTCGCGCGCTCCACGGGAGATCGCCGAGGTCGAGGCGGCGATGGCACGGAAATGACAGGCCTGCTGGTTCTCTTCGTCACCGCCTTCGTGGACATGGTGGGGCTCACGATGATCGTGCCCCTCCTGCCCTACTACGCCACCGATTTCGGCGCCAGCGCGGGAATCGTGGGGCTCCTGGTCTCCGCCTTCTCCATTGCCCAGCTCCTGGCCGCGCCGGTGTGGGGCCGGTTCTCCGACCGCTACGGCCGGCGGCCGGCGATCCTGACCGGGCTCCTGATCACCGCGGCGGCGTACGTGCTGTTCGGCATCGCGGGCTCCGTCCCCGCGCTCTTCCTGGCCCGCACCGTCCAGGGCATCGGCGGCGGCACCATCGGGGTGGTGCAGGCCTACGTCGCCGACGTGGCCGAGCCGGCGCAGCGCACCAAGAGCCTGGGCTGGCTCTCCGCCATCACCAGTCTCGGCGCGGTCGCGGGGCCGGCGTTCGGGTCGCTCATGGTGGGGATCGGAGGCCAGCGGATGGTCGGCTATGGGGCGGCGTTGCTCGCGGTCCTGGTCGCCCTCTTCGCCTGGGGCTTCCTGCGCGAGTCGCGGCGCCTGCCGACGGTGGGCGCGCCCGCGGTCATGAGCGGACGGGCGGCCATCGCGCACGTGCTCTCCCGCCGGGGCGAGCCCGCGCCCCGCCTGATCTGGCTCTACGCGGTCGCGATCGGCGCATTCTATGGGACCATCCAGACCGCGCCGCTCCTGCTGCACGCCCGGCTCGACGTGACCGAGAAGACGGTCGGCTACTTCGTGATGTACCTGGGTGCCATGGGGGTGGTGGTGCGATCCGCGGTACTGGGACGGATGGTGGATCGTCTGGGCGAGGCCCGGCTCACCCGGCTCGGCATCCTGTTTCTCTCCGCCGGGCTCGCGCTCACCGGGGCCAGCCGCAGCCACCTCGCGCTCTTCGCCGGCTTTACCCTGATGCCGATCGGTACCGCCTTCATCTTCCCCTGCCTCACCGGGCTCCTGTCGCGCGCGGTGCCGAGCCGGGAGCGCGGGCTCTACATGGGGGTGCAGCACCTGTTCGGCGGCATGTCGCGGGTGGCCTTCCCCATCGCGGCGGGCGTGCTGATGGACCACTTCGACGTCGGCGTGCCCTTCTGGATCGCCGGGGCATTGGTGCTGGCTGGATTGCCGCTCACCCGCGGCATCGGTCTTCAGGCTCCCGAGCTGGCCGCCCCCGCTCCGGTGTCGGTGCGCGACCTCGCGACCGCCGACATCAGCGGCGAGATCACAGGTGAGTACCCCACCGCCCGAAGCTCCTGAGGGCCGCTAGACCGGCACGCCCTCCTCCACTCCGGCCTCCCGCAGGAACAATCCCCCGCCGGCCTCGCGGCCGTCGCGCCGGCTCACCCGGGTCAGCACCAGCCGGTCGCACGCGCGGGTCATTCCCACGTAGAGCAGTCGGCGCGCTTCCTGAATCTCCGCCTCGTTCTGCTGCTCCAGGGCGGGAAGTCCGGGCAGCTGCGCGTCCTCCGCGCCGACGACGTAGACCCGGGAGAACTCCAGCCCCTTGGTGGAGTGCAGCGTGAGCAGGTTGACCCGC
>DASSML010000102.1:0-10837 GCA_035688895.1 Gemmatimonadales bacterium | reverse complement strand
GCGCAGCAGCACCTGCCGCGCCTGCTCTTCGTAGTCCATCACCTGACGCACCATCTTGCCCAGGTGGTCGAGCAGCTCGTGCTCGCTGCTGCCGAGGGTGGTCTGGTTGGACAGTTGGAAGAAGTTGCCGACGACCTCGCTGCCCTCCCCATAGAGCCCGCGGAAGGTGAGCCCCACCTGCGCCAGACCCTGGAGCACCTTGGAGATTTCCTTGGTGAGCACGAGCCCGGGGAGGTGAATCAGAACCGATGCCCGAAGCCCGGTGCCGACGTTGGTCGGACACGAGGTAAGATAACCGAACTCCGGGTGAAATGCGAATGCAAGTCGTTGTCCCAGTTCGGTGTCCAGCCGGTCCACCTCGGCGTAGGCGGCCTCCAGGGCGAAGCCGGAATGCAGCCCCTGGATCCGGAGGTGATCCTCCTCGTTCAGCATCACGCCGATCCGATCCTGGACCAGCAGCGACGCCCCCGACCGGACCCGTCCGTCCGCATCCAGCCCGGCCAGCTCCTTGGACACCAGGTGCCGCTCGTGCAGCAGCTGCCGGTCCGTCCGCTCCAGCCGGTCGAGCCGAAATCGGGTGGCCCGCTGCAGCAGCGACGACTCGCGCGCCGCCCGCTCCACCAGGACCAGAATCTCCTCCCGCTCGCTCTCCGAGTTCCGGTTCTGGAATACGTGGCCGTCGATGTTCCGGGCCAGCCGGATGCGAGTCGAGAGCACCAGGTGGCTGGCCGGCCCACTGGCATCCAGCCAGCCGACGCCACCGTCGGTAAGCAGGCTCAGGTCGATCATTCCAGCACCCGCAGCCGGTCACGCAGCTCGGCCGCCAGCTCGAAGTTCTCGCTCTCCACCGCGACGCGGAGCCGCTCCCGCAGATCGGCCACCTCCACTTTCGGCTCGCCCGCCGCGCCCGGCTGGTCGGCGTAGCGCTCGCCCACGTGGTGGGTCGAGCCGTGCAGCCGCCGGAGGAGATCCCGGAGCGGCGTCTCGAAGGCGCGCCAGCACTCGGGACAGCCGAGGCGCCCGCTCTCACGGAAGTCCTGGAGGGACCCACCGCACCGGGAGCAGGTATCGGCGGTTTTCGGCGCCGGCGCCTCGGCTTCCTTGCCCATCGCCGCGAGGAAGGTGCCCAGCGGCGTCTTGGTGACCGAGGCCGGGCTCTCCACCCCTTTTTCCGCCGCGCACCGCTCGCACAGGTGCAGCGTGGTGACCTGATCGTTCACGATCTGGGTCAGGTGGATGACCGCCTCCCGCTCACGGCACTGGTCGCAGGACATCAGGGCATCGACTCCACGCCGGAGAGCGGGATCAGGTGCCCCCCATCCAGCGACAGCACCCGGTCGGCCCGGCCGGCGAGGGCCCGGTTGTGCGTGACCACCACCAGCGCGGTCTCGAATTCCCGGGCCAGCCGCCCGAACAGCCCGTGCAGCCGCTCACTGTTCGCGTTGTCGAGGTTGCCGCTGGGCTCGTCGGCCAGGATGACGAGCGGGTCCGCCGCGAGCGCACGGGCTACAGCCGTCCGCTGCTGCTCGCCGCCGGACAGCGCCGAGGGACGGTGGGTCATCCGCCCCGCCAGCCCCACGGCGGCGAGCAGCTCCTCGGCCCGCGAGCGGGCGCGGCTATCGTCCTCGCCCGCGATCAGCAGCGGCAGCATCACGTTCTCCAACGCGGTGAACTCACGAAGCAGGTGATGAAACTGAAACACGAATCCGAGCTTCCGGTTCCGCACCGCGGCGAGGGAGTCGGGATCCAGCTCGGCATAGGGCCGCCCGTCGAGACGCACCACCCCGGAGGAGGGCGTGTCCAGGGCACCGAGCAGGTGGAGGAGGGTACTCTTGCCCGACCCGCTCGACCCGACGATGGCGACGAACTCGCCCCGCTCGACCTCGAGATCCACCCCGGCGAGCACCTCGATCGGGGTCCCGTCGCCGCCTTCGTACACCTTCCGAAGGCCCTGCGCCTCGAGGATCGCGCTCATTCGTGCCGGATCGCCTCGACCGGCGTCAGGTTGGCCGCCGCTCGCGAGGGGTACAGTGTCGCCAGCACGGCGATGGCCAGGCTGGCGCCGACCACGACCAGGACGTCGCGCAGCTCGACATGGACCGGGAGGTGATCGATGAAGTAGACCGCCGGGTTGATCCGGATCCAGCCCGACTCGTCCACCACGTACGAGGTGATCAAGCCGAGGATCAGGCCGATGGTGGTGCCCACGATGCCGATCACCGCGCCCTGGATGAGGAAGACCCGGGCCACCGCCGGAGAGGTGAGCCCCATGGCTCGGAGAATGCCGATCTCCTTGGTCTTGTCGGTGACCACCATCGTCAGCGTGCCCACGATGTTGAACGCGGCCACCACCATGATGAAGAAAATAATCAGTCCCATGGCCAGCTTCTCGAGCTGCAGCGCGCTGAAGAGGCTCACGTTCTGGGTCTGCCAGTCGAGCGCTCGATAGGGATACCCCAGCCGCTTCTCCAGCAGCTCTCCCACGGCGGGCGCCTTGTCCGGATCGGCCACCCGCACCGCGATGCCGCTCACCGCGTCGCCCAGCCCGGTGAAGGCCTGCGCGGTCTCCCGGGAGAGCAGCACGAACTGGTTGTCGTACTGGAACATCCCGGTGTTGAACAGACCGGTCACCTCGAACTTCCAGAACCGCGGGACCGCCACGCCCAGCGCGGGGTTCATCTTGGCCTGGGTGACCGGCACCAGCGTGACCACATCGCCGCTGTCGACCGACAGCCGATTGGCCAGCCGGGAGCCGAGCAGGATGCCGCCGTCCACGCCGGGCTTGTCGGGTTTGAAGCTGAGGTTCCCGCGCACGATCGAGGAGGGGAGCGAGGTGACCGGGGTCGAGCCCGTGTCGGTGTCCCAGCCGAGCAGGTTGACCCCTTCGCCGTAGTCCTGGCCGGCGCTGATCCCGGCCTGGCTGATCACCTCGGGTGCCGCGGCCACGACGCCGGGCTGCTTCCGGATGATCCCCAGCACATGGCGCCAGTCGTCGACCCGGAGACCGGCGCCGTAGGTGAGCACGCGCAGGTGTGGATTCGCCACCAGGATCCGCTCCCGGAGATCGTCCCGCAGGCCGTTCATCACGCCGAGCACGACGATGAGGGCGAGCACCCCGACCGCCACCCCGCCGGTGGAGATCACCGTATTGAGTGAGGCCGTGCGCGACCCGCGCCGGCTCCGCAGGTAGCGCCGGGCGAGCCGCCACTCGAGACGGGAGGGGAGCAAGCGCATCAGCCCTCCGGCCGCATTGCGGGAAAGAGGATCACGTCGCGAATGGAGGACTGGTCGGCCAGGATCATCAGCAGGCGGTCGATGCCCAGCCCCACACCGCCGGCCGGCGGCATGCCGTACTCCAGCGCCCGGATGTAGTCGGCGTCGAAGGCGTGAGCCTCCTGGTCGCCGGCGGCGCGTTGTCTCACCTGGTCCTCGAAGCGACGGCGCTGATCGTCCGGGTCGTTGAGCTCGCTGAACGCATTGGCCAGCTCCTTGCCGCCCACGAAGAGCTCGAACCGCTCGGTGAGGGCGGGATCGCTGCGATGCTCCTTGGCCAGCGGCGAGAGCGGCTTGGGATAGTCGAGCACGAAGGTGGGCTGCACCATGTCGGGCTCGAGGAAGACCCGGAACACTTCGTCCTGCAGCCGGCCGCCCGAGAGCGGCTCGACCGCCTCGGCCGGCTCACCTCGGCGGAGCAGCGCCCGCCGCATCTCCTCGTCCGACGCCGTCCTCAGATCCAGACCGCTCCGCTCCCGGATCCCCTCGATGAACGACACCCGGCGGAACGGGGGTGTGAAATCGAGGGTGGTCCCGTACCGTTCGATCCGCCGGGTGCCCAGGACATGCTCCACCAGGCCCCCGACCAGCCCCTCCACCAGCTCCATCATGTCGCCGTAGTCGCCGTAGGCCTGATAGGCCTCCAGCATGGTGAACTCGGGATTGTGCGTGCGATCCATTCCCTCGTTGCGGAAGTCGTGACCGATCTCGTAGACCCGCTCGATTCCGCCGACCAGGAGCCGCTTGAGGTAGAGCTCGTCGGCGATCCGGAGATAGAGCGGCATGTCCAGCGCGTTGTGATGGGTGACGAACGGCCGGGCCGCGGCGCCGCCATAAAGCGGCTGGAGCACCGGCGTCTCCACCTCGAGGAAGCCGCGCTCGTCGAGATACCGGCGCATCCAGGCGATGGTCCGGGCGCGCAGCCGGAAGACGTCGCGGATTTCGGGGTGCACGGCCAGGTCGGCGTACCGCTGGCGGTAGCGGACTTCGGGGTCCTGCAGGCCGCCGTAGACCGTCGTCTCGTCCCCTTCGACCCGGGTCTTCCCCCGGGGCAGCGGACGAAGCGACTTGGCCAGCATCACGATCGGCGCCTCGGGCCCGGCGAACGACCCTTCGGCGGTCGGACCCTCGGCCCGGACCGTGATCTCGCCCTTACGGGTCCGGAACAGTCGCCCGCGTACCCCGACGTGGTCGTCGAGGTCGAGCAACTCGACCAGATCCCAGGCCGGGCCGAGACGGTCCCGGCGGAAATAGACCTGGATCCGCCCGCTTCCATCCTCCAGATGAGCAAAGGCGGTCTTGCCCTGGTGCCGGAGCGACTGGATGCGACCCGCCACCACGACCGCGGGGCCGTCCTCGCCCTGCTCGTCGCGGTAGAGCGCGAGCGCCTCGCTCGCGGTGTGAGAGCGCTCGAACCGGTAGGCGAAGGCCGGCACCCCGCGCGCCTCGAGCGCCGCGCGCTTTTCCCGCCGCGAGGTCTCGACGTAGGTGCGCTCCTCGACGCCGCTCACGCGGCCTTCCCCCCGAACCGCTTGAGGTAGGCTTGGATGAACTCGTCCAGGTCGCCGTCCATCACCCGCTGCACGTCGCCCACCTTCACCTCGGTCCGGTGGTCGTTCACCATGGTGTACGGCTGGAAGACGTACGACCGGATCTGGTTGCCCCACGAGTTGTCGGTCTTGGTTGCCTCGATCACCGCGCGGGCCGCCTCCTGCTCCTCCAACTTTCGCTGGTACAGGGCGGCCCGCAACATCTTCATGGCCGTCGCCCGGTTCTTGGTCTGGCTCCGCTCCTGCTGGCAGGACACGACGACACCGGTCGGGGTGTGGGTCAGCCGCACGGCCGAGGAAGTCTTGTTGACGTGCTGTCCGCCGGCGCCGGAGGCGCGGAACACGTCCATCTTGATGTCCTCGTCCCGGATGTCGATCTCGATGGTGTCATCCACATCGGGGTAGACGAAGACCGAGGCGAAGGAGGTGTGGCGACGGGCCTGGGAGTCGTAGGGCGAGATCCGCACCAGCCGATGCACCCCCTTCTCCGCCTTCAGGTATCCGTAGGCGTATTCGCCCTTGATCTGGATCGAGACCGACTTGATGCCGGCCTCCTCGCCGGGCAGGAGATCCAGGATCGTCACGGCGAAGCCGTGCCGCTCCGCCCAGCGGACGTACATCCGCATGAGCATCTCGGCCCAGTCCTGGGATTCGGTGCCGCCGGCCCCGGGATGGATGGTCAGCAGGGCGTCCCGGGCATCGTCCGGGCCCTGGAGCATCGCCTGCAGCTCAAAGGCGGCGACCCCCGAGGTCAGCTCCTCCGCCTCGTGCTGCAGCTCGGTGGCCATGCCGGGATCGGGCTCGGACTCGAGCAGCTGCGCCATCTCCACCGCACCGGCCAGCCGCTGCGCCAGCGTGTGATACGGCGTGACCCAACCTTTGAGCGTCTTGATTTCCTGCACCGCGGCGCGCGCCGTGTCGGCGTTGGCCCAGAAGGTGGCCTCCGACTGGCGGGCCTCGAGGTCCTTCAGCCGCTCCGACTTGGCGGGAAGGTCAAAGAAAGTCTCGCAGCTCGGAGACCCGTTCCTGCAGCTCGGTCAGACGATCGACCAGTTCGGCCATGTGCTCCCGCTCCTCGCGTTGGATGCCGTATGATAGTCGGACGAACGCCCGGACGGGCCGGCGCGCTGGGGAACAGCGACCGCCGGCCCGCCCGGGCGTTCGTCGCTCAAAAGAGCTGGCGCCCGCCGGCCAGAATCTCGTTCAGCGCTTCCCGGAAAAACCCGGTAGACTCGGCGAGGTCGCGCCCGACCTGCTCGGTGTATTCCTCGTAGCTCTTCCGGATCTCGTCCTCGAAGAGCTCCTTGAGGGTTCCGTCCCGTAGCCCCTCCTGCCGCTTGGCGGGGTGGTAGACCACGATATCCGACACCAGCGCCCGGGCCAGTCGCCTCGCCTTCTGGGCAGGATCCTGGGAGAGGAACGGATTGACCGGGCGTCCGGCCACCGGACCGGCAGGCCGCGTGGGGGCCGGTGCCGTGTGCGCCGGCACGGGAGGCGGCGCCGCCGGGGCGGCGGGCGGCGCGGCGGCCGCGGGAGCAGCGCTCGTGGGGCTGGCGGCGACCGTAGTCGGGGCGCTCGGACGGGGTGACCCACCCGGTGCGGCCGGCCGGGAGGGCTCGGGCCGCGTTGGCTCGGCCCGGGGCGCGACGGTCGGCGCCGCGGCGGGCGGCGCCGGACGGGGGCTCGGGGGCGGGGCCGGCCGGGAAACGGGGGCGGCAGCCACGGGGGCCGAAGGCGGCGGCGTAGGGGGCGCCGGAGCCGGCGGCGGTGCCGCCACGGCCGCGGCGGCCGGCCTTCCCTCTCGCTGCACCCCGAAGACCGCGCTGCACACCGAGCAGCGCGCCCGGACGCCCGCCTCGGGCACCTTGGCCGGGTCCACCCGGAATACGGTGGCGCAGTTGGGGCAGGTCACATTCATCGCGTTGTCCTCATGAGGGCTCCCGGGACCCTGGCCCCGGCCGCTCCTCGCCGTTCGTGCCTTGCCGCCGGTCGACCACGAAGACCGATCCTGGCAGCGTCTTGGCGTAGCTCTTCATCTCGGTGGCCAGCTCGCTCACCTGCGCGGGGTGGGTGAAGCGCCGGTGCCGGTTGGTCACGATGCCCACCGACAGGGTCATCAGCGGCACCCGGTGCAGCTGTCCCCGCCGGTCCTTGCCGAAAAAGTAACCGGCGCGCCGGTCCTGGTCGTTGTACTGGAGCGGAATCAGGGTGTCGAAGACGTCCAGGATCTCGCCGCAGACGGCGCCGATCTCGGCCAGCGGAATGATGAAGATGAAATCGTCACCCCCGATGTGCCCCACGAAACCCCGGGCACCGAGCAGTCCCTTCACCACGTCGTGCAGGATGCGGGAGAGGAGATAGATGACGCGGTCGCCGTCGTAATAGCTATAGCGGTCGTTGAATTCCTTGAAGTGGTCGAGGTCGGCGTAGCAGACCGCGAACTCCTGGCCCGAGTCCAGCCGGCGCCGGATCTCCCGCTCGATCTCGGTGGTGCCGGGGAGACGGGTGGAGGGATGGACCGAGACGTCTCGCTCGGTGCGCACCAGCATCGCGTCGAGCCGGGCTCGCTGCTCCGCCGGGGAGAAGATCCCGCTGATGACCTCGTCGGCGCCGGCCGCGAACCAGGCCTCGACCTGCTCCGGCTGATGCTCGATGGCGAGCGCCATCACCGGCACGATCCCGGTGAAGGGGTCGCTCTTGAGCCGCCGCACCAGGGCAATGCCGTCGCTCTGGCGCTGGCCGCCGTCAACGAACAGGAGGGAGGGGTGCCCCCGGAGAATGATGGCCTCCACCTCGTCGGGACGGCTGAAGACCAGAAGCGGAAAAGCGTTGGCCGAGGCCCACTCACGTACGAGGGCCGGGACCGGGCAGGCGTCCGGCGAGTAGAAGAGAATCGTCGGGCGAGTCCGCACCCATTGCCTCTCGTAAGAAATTATAGCTAGCTAACTTAGGAACCCCTTCCCCACAAGTCAAATCAGAGAAAGAAGGCTCCCACGGCAACCATGGCGTAGACCGCCAGCAGCTGAACCCCCTCGAACCAGTGGGACTCGCCGTCCAGCGTGATGATGGCGGTCACGATGGTGGCCATGCCAAGCGCCAGTACTTCGAAGGGCTGGAAGACCAGGTTCATCTCCCGACCCATCAGGACGCCGGCAAACACCAGAATCGGTGCCACCAGCAACGCCACCTGAGTGCTGGAGCCGAGCGCGATCTGAAGGCCGAGCTCGATCTGCCCCTTTCGGGCCAGCATCACCGCGGCGGCGTGCTCGGCGGCGTTGCCGATGATCGGAATGATGATGAGGCCCAGGAATGCGGTCGAGAGTCCCACGGCGTTGGTGGCCGCCGTGGCCGCGTGGACCAGCAGCTCCGATTCGACCGCTACCCCGACGGTGGCCCCGCCGAGGACCAGCAGTGTGCGGCCCACGCTCCAGATCGGCCCGTCCATGGGGTGCGCCTCGGCGCCGAACATCCGTCGGTGGGTCTTGAGGGTAAAGAGCAGGGAGCAGGCGTAGGTGATCAGGAGGACCACGGCGACCGCCTCGGACATCCTGAGCTCGGAGACCCGCGCGGTCGCCTCGTGATGCAGCCCGTGGAACAGCGCAGGAAAGACCAGCGCCACCACCGAGAGCGCCAGCATCCCCGAGCTCATCCCCGCGCTGGTGCGGTTGAAGTGCAGCGCCTTCCGGTCGATCCCGCCGGCGATGATGGCCAATCCGAGAATGAGGAGGAGGTTGCCGAGGATGCTGCCGGTGATGGACGCCTTCACCAGGTCCACCAGGCCGGCCCGAAGCGCCACGATCGCGATGATCAGCTCGGCCGCGTTGCCGAAGGTCGCGTTCATCAGCCCGCCGATCGTCGGGCTGGTCCGGTGAGCGAGGTGCTCGGTCGCCTCCCCCATGTACCCGGCCAGCGGCAGCACGCCGAGGCACGCGGTGACGAACACCCAGATGGGCGGCGCGTGGATCACGTAGCCCAGGACGATGCTCACCGGGAGCATCACCAGCAGCACTCCCCGCCAGGAGAGCCTCCGCCGACGCTCCAGATGCCGGGGAAGCCCGGATCGACGGGGTTCCGGCGGGGACGCGCTCGGGCGCCCAGGCGAGGCCGCGGGCGACGCCGGGGCTTGAGCATCGGGCGACGAGCGCTGTGAGCCGCGGCGCGGGCGTTCCGCGGGTCGATCCGCTGCCCGGGCACCTGGAACTCCGAGGACGCTCCGAACCCGATCCGGGCCGATGCCCGCGTCGCTCAGGATCCTCGCCATCGGCCCCCGGGGCTCGTGCAGCGCGGCCAGCAGCAGGTAATCGGGACCCATGGCCCCGCCCGCCTCGCGGGCCTCCTTCGACGCGACGTCGAGCAGGCGCTTGGCGTGGGAGGTATAGGCCAACCCTTCCCCGCCTCGCGCCCGACCCCGGCGGCCGCCGGACTCGAGGCGCTCTCGCACGCGCGCGGGGTCGAGCCCGAGCTGAGACAGCACCGGCTCGGAGGGCCCGCCCGGCTGCAGCAAGGCCAGCAGGATATGCTCGGCGCCGATGGCGTCATGACCCAGCCGTTGGGCCTGCGCCCGGGCGTCGTCGAGCGTGCGCTGCACCGCCGGGCTCAGCGCGCTCGGGTTGAGACGGGGAACGGGATCGGGACTCAGAGCGGCTTGGCTTCGTCGATGAGCATGATGGGAATGCCATCCTCGACCGCATAGACCAGACGGCAGGCGTGGCAGACCAGCGATTCCGGCTCGGTCCGGTACTCGAGGTTGCCCTTGCACTTGGGACAGACCAGGATCTCCAGCAGCTCGGGCGCGAGGGTCACGCGGTCTCCTTGCCGGATCGGCGGCCGGCGGTCGGTGGTTCGGGAAAACCGAAGCGGGTCAGGGCGGCAGGCTGCTTGCGCCACTGCGGGAGGACCTTGACCCAGGCGTCGAGGTAGACGGGCAGGCCCATCAGGGCTTCCAGCCGCTCGCGGGCGTGGGTACCGAGGGCGCGGATGGTCCGGCCGCCCTGGCCGATCACGATGCCCTTCTGCGACTCCCGTTCCACGAACAAAGTGACCCGAATGTACACGGGCCGTTCGGCTTCGCGAAACTCCTCCACCTCGGCAGTGAAGGCGTAGGGCAGCTCGTCGCCGAGGAGCTCGAAGGCCCCTTCCCGGAGATATTCCACCACGAAGAAGCGGAGCGGCTGGGTCCCGACGTCATCCGGATCGTAGCCGAACTCCCCCTCCGGCAGCGCCTCGCGCAGTCGCGCCAGCAGCGCGGGCAGGCCCATCTCGCCGGCCCCGGTCACCAGCGCGCCTTGCCCGAGCTCGGCGCGGCGCGCGGCGGACACCAGGTCGCCCTTGGTATAGACGGTGAGCAGTGTGGCCTGAGGCAGCGTCTGGAGGCCGGCGAGGGCCAGAAAAGGGGGCGCCGGGGCCTCGGGGGCCGGGTGGAGGTGCAGAACCACATCCATCCGCTGAATCGTCTCCAGGGCGAGCTGCCGCATCCGTTCCTGCATCAGGTAGCTCGGGTCGAGGAGACCGGGGAGATCGTGGAAGACGTACTGGGTGTCGCCCTCGGTGCGCAGGCCAGTGACGGGCAGGCGGGTGGCCTGGGCCTTGGGACTCACGATAGCGAGGTGGGTGCCGACCAGGGCGTTGAGGAGGGAAGACTTCCCCACGTTGGGTGCGCCCGCGAGGGCGATGTGGCCGGTCCGGGGCATGGGGAAGACTAGGAGGCTAGGTGCCCGGGTGGCTAGGTGGTGCCGAGGTGGCTAGCGCCCGCGTGGGGGGGGCATGAACGCAGAAGACCCCGTCGGGCGTGAGCCCGGCGGGGTCTTCCAAGGAAAGGCTGGCGACGGCCTACTCTCCCACCATCTCGCGATGGCAGTACCATCGGCGCTGCAGGGCTTAACTGCCGTGTTCGGAATGGGAACGGGTGTGGCCCCTGCGCGCTAGTCGTCAGCCGAAGCTGAGCAACTGAAGGATGGATGAAGTGCGGGGAATCGAAGAGATCAAACTTCACGGGCGATTAGTAGCGCTCGACT
>DASSML010000101.1:0-7503 GCA_035688895.1 Gemmatimonadales bacterium | reverse complement strand
AAGGCACAGAACTGCGCCACGGTGGGCTTCCCGTTGGGTCCGGTGCATTCGGGAACCGCGGTGCGGTTGGTCTCCACCCACACCGACCTCCCCGGATGCTCCCGCTGCCACTGGGCGCAGCGACCCTCCGTGTCGGGATCGACCTGCACCCCTTCCGGCTGTACCACGATCCGTTTGACCCGCGCGGCCGCGGGCGCACTCGCCGAAGCCTTGCCGACGGAGTCTCCGACCTCGCCGGTCGGCCGGACGAATTGCCACGGCGTGCACTTCTCCCGGCCGAGGCGGCCATGCCGGACCGCCGCGACGCAGGAATAGCCGGTGGCGGTCTGGCCCGGCGCCGGCGCGGGCACGATAGCGGTGTCGACGGTTTCCTGACTGGAGACGGTAGAAAACTGGGCCACGTCGCCGTCGCCCAGTCCGACCTCGACCCGCACCGATTCGGCCACGCCCCCCGCCGACGCGGCCTCCAGATGCCACTCGACGGCTACGGCGAGGCTGTCGCCTTCGGGCAGGATGTCGGAGCGGACGTCCTCGGTGCTGGGCAGCCTGGGCTGCGTCAGGCCCCGCAGCTTGCCGCTGAGGACGAACACGGCCCCCGCGATGATGCCCAGCATCAGGATCGGCGGGAGCAACCACTTCCAGAGCGCCGGCTTCTTCTTCGGCTCGAGGTCGATGACTTCGGGCTCGTGCCGACGCACTATTGCTCCAATCCCAGCACGGCCGGACCCTGCTCGAACACCACATCGACCGGAATCTTCCGGGTCGCGAGCCGGTTGAGGTCCGCCTGGAGATCAGGGGCAATGGCACCGCGCTCCCGCATGAAGGCGGTCACGCCCGCATAGTCGCCGTCGCCTTGGAAGCGGAGAATCTGCTGGGCCATGGAATCGACCCCCGAGCGCATCTTCTCGAGATCGACACGGTACCGCCCCGTCGCGCTGTCGCGGACGAAGGCGCCCTGGTCGCGCAGGTAGGAAAACTCGGCGGCGTTGGCCCGGCCGTGAGCCGCGCCGGCGCCGAACCGCACCGAGCGGATGATCCCAGCCAGGAAGGTGACGTAATAGTCCTCCAGGGGGGCCTTGGGGAGCTCGCCCTGCTCCTGTAGCCGAGTCACCATGTAGAGGCCCAGGATGTCCGCCTTGGCCTCTTCCAGTGCGGAGGCCTGCTCCTTGAGCGCCTGCCGGACGGTCCCCTTGCCGTCGACCGTGTTCTTGATGCCGAGGCCGTGCGCCACTTCGTGGAACATGATGTTGGCGAAGAACGGGTCGAAGCCGATGTTCCGGCGCTGCTCGGGCGCGATCAGCTCGTCCGCGATGGGCACGAGGATCTGGTCGAACTTGGCCCGCATCGCGTTCTTGAGCTGCAGCCGACGGGTGCCACGACGGAGCTGCACCTGCTCGTCGTTGGGAAGGTTGATCGCGATGGTCTTCGACCCGGCGTTGGCGTCCCCGGCGTAATACACCACGTCATAGGCGTTGAGGTCGGAATCGCTCCCCGGCTTCTCCCGCTTGTATGCCTCCGGCACCGGAAGTCCCCGCTGCAGGGCGGGCAGGAGCTTGATGTACCGGCTGAGCCGTCGGCTCCACTCCTGGTCCTTGACCAGGACGTAGGCCTCGTGGGAGGCCTTGTACCCGAACAGCTCGTCCTCGTACGTCTCGATCGGCCCGATGACGATGTCGATCGGATTGTCCTTCATGTCCATCCAGGCCAGGTCGCTGCTTCGGTATTCGTCGGTCTCCAGCGCGCGGGCCCGGAGCTCGAGGTAGTGCCGAAGCTTGGCGTCCCGCGCCAATGCGGCGGCCTCCCGGAGCTTGGCGGCGGCCCGGCGGGTGGGCTCGGGATAGGCCTGGTGATAGGGGACGGCCGTCAGGCCGCCGGCCGAGTCCCGCCGGACCACGGTGTAGAGGCTGCGCAATGCCTCGCCCGCCGCCTTCGACCGTCCGGCCGCTGCCTCGAACTCCGCCTTGGTCATGTCGTGGGGATAGAACTCCCCGCCCGGCGGGCGGGCGCCCACGCCGGGGACGAACGGCGCCCAGTTGTCGAGCCGGTCCCAGGGGCCGTAGTTGATCTCCACGTACTGGCGGAGGGTGCTGTCGGAGATGGTGCGGAGGAGGGAGTCCTCGGCGGCGTAGGCCTGCTGTTGGAAGATGGTATCCATCTCCCTGGCCGCGTCGATCAGGAGCGGGAGCATCCGGCGGTCGGCGTCGCCCAGCTTTTCCAGGTTGGCATTGAGGCGCACCGAGGTGTACTGGGCCACCCGGTCGGCTACGGTGGGGGCCGCCGGCGTCGTGCCCGCGCTGGTGGTCCGCTTCTGACTCACGTCAGCGCGACAGCCCACGATGCCCGCCACGACGAGCCCGGCTACCAGCGGCGTCCAGCGGCGGTGCCGGGTCACCCGAGCTCGATCCTGCCATCGACCTCGATCGGGGCGTCGAGCCCGTCGACGGTCAGCGTCGTCCGGGCAGCGAGCACTTCGGTCCCGCGGAGGGTACCCTGCGCGAGGGCCTCGCGCACCGCCTTCTCTACCTCGCGCTGCGCGGTGATACCGAACTGCTTCAGCAGCCCCCGGAGCGACTGATTGAACCGCTCCTCATCCATCCTGTTTCCCTCGCTGGCGTAAGTTCCCACATGCTACACCGGGTCCCCCGCCCGGCGGAACCCTCAGCGGCCCTCCAGGGTGCGCTCGCCCGGGGTGTGTCGCTCCGCCCGCCCTTCGCCGGGATGGGCCTTGGCTTCCAGGTACCGCTCGCCCTTGAGCCGGATGAAGGTCGCGAACTGCTCGTACTCCTCTTCCGACAGGGCGTCGGCGATGCCGGGAATGAGACCCTTGACCAGGGTGATCCGCTCCTCGGGGGCGAGTGAGCTGGCCTGGTCGATCAGGGCGCGGAGCACCGGATGGTTCATCCAGTCGGTTTCAGGCGACGTGGTCATGTGGTGGATGGGGTAGGGGGGTGGGCCGGCGATCGGCGCGGTGGCCGATCGCCGGCGGGCGCGAGGCACTACCTCATCATTGCCCCTCGCCCAGCTTGATCCGCTCGACCCGGCGATTCTGGGCCCGCGGATTGTAGATCCTCAGCGTCACGATGCTGCCCGGCTTCTCGGCCTGGAGGGCCTTCCGCAGGTCGGCCTCCGTGCGCACGGTCTTGTCCTCGATCGACAGGATGATGTCCGGACCGCCCTGCTGGGGGTCGTCGAAGAGCACCTGCCAGGCCGGGCCGCCGGGGGTGACGTTGGTGACGATGAGGCCGCGGGTATTGGCGGGGAGCTGAAGCTCCTGCGCCGCATCGGGGCTCACCGGCTCCACGCTGATCCCCAGCCGGTTCATCGCGGTCCCGCCCGGGGTGTCTTCCCCTTCCTCGGGCGCCTGGTCCGCGGCGGCCACCTGGGTGGTGTCTTCCAGCGGCTGCAGCTTCACGTTGAACGTCTTGTGCACCCCGCCCTTGCGGGCCACTTCGACCTTGACCTGGTCGCCCGGCTTGCGGAAGCCGATCACCTGCTGCAGCTGGCCGACGTACTCCACCGGCTTGCCGTCCACCGCGACGATGATGTCGCCCGGCTCGATGCCGGCGGCCTTGGCCGGAGAATCGTCGTTAGGAATGTCCTTCACCACCACACCCCGGATCTCGGGGAGGCCGACGTACTGGGCATCGTTGATGGTGACGTCGGCGATGGAGACGCCGAGGGCGGCGCGGTGCACCCGGCCCGATTCGATGAGCTGGGTCATCACGGTACGGGCCAGGTTGATCGGAATGGCGAAGCCGTAGCCCGAGTAGAACCCGGTCTCGCTGGCGATGGCCGAGTTGATCCCGATGACCTCGCCCTGAACGCTGACCAGCGGCCCGCCGGAGTTGCCGGGGTTGATGGCGGCGTCGGTCTGGATGAAGTCCTGGATGCTGCCCTGGCCCCGACCGGGCAGGCCGTTGAGGGCCCGGCCCTTGGCGCTCACGATGCCCGAGGTGACGGTGAACGTGAGACCCTCACCCAGCGGGTTGCCGATGGCCAGCACCCACTCGCCGACCCGGGCGTCGTCGCTGTTCCCCAGCGCCACGGGCGGCAGCTTGTTCGCGTCGATCTTGAGGACCGCCACGTCGGTATTGGGGTCGGTGCCGATGACCTTGGCCTTGAACTCGCGCCGGTCGAGCAGCCGCACCGTGACCACCTCTGCGCCTTCCACCACGTGGTTGTTGGTGAGGATGTAGCCGTCGGCGGAAATGATGAACCCCGACCCGCTGCCCTGCTCGATCTCAGGCTGTTGGCGGAAGCGGGGGAAGAAGCGCTCCATGCCCGGCGGCACCTGCTGCTTGGTGGCGTGCTCGGTCCGCTGGGAGCGAATGTAGACGACGCTCGGCTTGACGTGCTCCGCCACGGCCGCGAACGCCTCGCTCAGGTCCTGCAGCGGCCGGGCCGCCGGAATCGAGGGCGCCGGCACCGGCGCGATGGCCGAGGTGGCCGTGCCCTGCTCCTGGGCCGAGCTACGGCTGGGCAGGTCCAGGAGCCCGGCGAAGAGCAGTCCGAGGGCGAAGGCCAGGGCCACCAGGCCCCCGAACTTGAGCCAGTTGAGCGATCGAGCGGACATCGAGCGATCCTTCGGCGGAGCGTGAAAGGGCCTACAAGTGTCAACTCTAATAGTACTACGGTGGGCGAGGCGAGGTGGCTCGGTGGCTAAGTGGCTCGGTGGCTAGACGTTTCACCTAGCCACCGAGCCACCGGGCCACCTACCGTCCTACCTACTTCTTATCGTCTACGATCTCGTAATCGGCCTCGACCACGTCGTCGGGGCCACTCTGGGCCGAAGGCTCGGCCTGGGGGCCTGCAGCTTCCGGGCCGGGCTGACCCTGCCCCTGGGCGCTCTGGTACAGCGAAGCTCCGGCCGAGGAGTAGGCGCTGTTGAGCTCGTCCAGCCCCTTCCGGATAGTGTCCGGGTCGCCCGCGCGGAGCGCCTGCTTGGCGCCCTCGAGGGCGGCGTCGAGCCGGCCCTTGGCGTCGGCCGGGAGTCGGTCCACCCACTCCTTGCTGTCCTTCTCCACCCGGTAGACCAGGCTGTCGAGCTGGTTCCGCTGCTCGATCTGCTCCCGGCGGTCCTTGTCCTCCGAGGCATGCTGCTCGGCGGCCTTGACCATCCGGTCGATCTCGGTGTCGCTCAGGCCGCTCGACGCCTCGATCCGGATCTTCTGCTCCTTGCCGGTGGCCTTGTCCTTGGCCGACACGTGAAGGATGCCGTTGGCGTCGATGTCGAAGGTGACCTCGACCTGGGGCATGCCGCGCGGAGCCGGCGGAATCCCGGTGAGCTGGAACTTGCCGATGGTCCGGTTGTCCATGGCCATCTGGCGCTCGCCCTGGAGCACGTGGATCTCCACCGTGGTCTGGTTGTCCTCGGCGGTGGAGAAGACCTCCGACTTCTTGGTCGGGATGGTCGTGTTCCGCGGGATCAGCACGGTGGTGACGCCGCCCAGGGTCTCGATGCCGAGCGAGAGCGGGGTCACGTCGAGCAGGAGCACGTCCTTGACCTCGCCGCCGAGCACGCCGCCCTGAATGGCGGCCCCGATGGCGACGACCTCGTCGGGGTTGACCGACTTGTTGGGCTCCTTGCCGAAAAAGTCCTTCACGATCTGCTGGATCTTCGGGATCCGGGTGCTGCCGCCGACGAGGATGACCTCATCGATCTGCTTGGGATCGAGCCCCGCGTCCTTCAGCGCCTGCTGCATGGGCGGGATGGTCCGCTGGATCAGGTCGTCCACCAGCTGCTCGAACTTGGCCCGGGTGAGGCTGATGTTCAGGTGCTTGGGCCCCGACTGATCGGCCGTGATGAACGGCAGATTGATGTCGGTCTGGGTGGTGCTCGACAGCTCCATCTTGGCCTTCTCGGCGGCTTCCTTGAGCCGCTGGAGGGCCATGGGATCCTTCGAGAGGTCGATCCCCTGGTCCTTCTTGAACTCGGCCACCAGCCAGTCGATCAGCCGCTGGTCGAAGTCGTCGCCGCCCAGGTGGGTGTCGCCGTTGGTGCTCTTGACCTCGAACACGCCCTCGGCCAGCTCCAGCACCGAGATGTCGTAGGTGCCGCCGCCGAGGTCGAAGACCGCGACCTTCTCTTCCTTCTTCTTATCCAGGCCGTACGCCAGCGCCGCCGCGGTGGGCTCGTTGATGATCCGGAGCACCTCGAGGCCGGCGATCTTGCCGGCGTCCTTGGTGGCCTGCCGCTGGGCGTCGTTGAAGTAGGCCGGCACGGTGATGACCGCCCGGTCCACGCTGTGGCCCAGGTAGTCCTCCGCCGTCTGCTTCATCTTCTGGAGGATCATCGCCGAGATCTCGGGCGGGGTGTAGCGCTTCCCGGCGATCTCGACCGCCGCCATGCCGTTGGGGCCGTCGGCCACCTTGTAGGGCACCCGCTTGGACTCTTCGGTGATCTCGCTCAGCCGCCGGCCCATGAACCGCTTGATCGAGAAGATGGTCTGCTTGGGGTTGGTGACCGCCTGGCGCTTGGCCACCTGGCCCACCAGCCGCTCGCCGTCCTTGGTGAAGGCCACCACCGAGGGGGTGGTTCGGCCACCCTCGGCGTTGGGGATGACGACCGGGTCGCCCCCCTCCATGACCGCTACGACCGAATTCGTCGTGCCCAGGTCAATGCCGATGATCTTGGACGCCGCCATGTCTGCTCCTTGATGCTTGGAAGTGATGCCGGGACAATGCCCTTCTGACGCGCAGCGCGCGTGGCGGCTGGGGGAGCAACTCCTATACCCATAAAAGCTGCCGTTCTGGCAGCGATCTGGGCCACACTGCCTATCGTGACCGCGGTCACGACGCATTTCCATGAGGAGCCCTAGGTTAGCCGTCACCCGTTGGGCCCCCTAGATGCTGGGAGCGTGCTCGGGCCACGGGTTGGGAGCAGGCAACGAGACCGATATGGAGGAGGGTGAGTCATGTTGTGGACGATCTTTGTGATCCTCCTGGTGCTCTGGCTGCTGGGCGTGGTCACTTCCTACACTCTGGGTGGGTTCATCCACGTGCTGTTGATCGTGGCGGTCATCCTGGCGGTGATGCAGCTGATCCAGGGGCGGCGAGCACTTTAGGGACGCGGAAACGCGTGGGGCGGGGCGACCCGCACTCGGGGGCCGGGTCGCATCTTCGCGATCCGGCCCCCTCTCCTTTCCTAGGGGCAGGCCGGCCGCCGGGAGGACGGACGCCAAGCCTTATATTCGGGCATGTTCCCCATCCGCGACGACAACCCCACCCTCGGCACCCCGGCGATCACCGTCGTTCTCATCGGCCTCAACGTCGCGGCCTGGATCCTGGTCCAGGGGATGGGTGTAGAGCCCACCCTGTCCCAGTCGGTATGTGAACTCGGCCTCATTCCGGGCGAGCTGCTGGGCCGGATCCCGGTGGGCCAGACCCTCCAGATGAGTCGTGACCTGAGCTGCGTGATCGGCCAGCCGCACTGGTATACCCCGCTCAGCTCGATGTTCCTCCACGGCGGCTGGCTGCACCTGATCGGCAACATGTGGTTCCTCT
>DASSML010000100.1:0-5237 GCA_035688895.1 Gemmatimonadales bacterium | reverse complement strand
ATGGCGCTGGCCAAGGGCGCGCCCACACTGACCCCGGTGTCGCTCGAGGCCACCGATGGATCGGGTGTCCTGCGGATGTCCGGGACGATTCCGGATGAGCAGCCCGGAGCACTCGCGGTGGAGACCTACGGGCTGGATCTGCAGGACCTCTACGGCCTCTTCGGCCGGGACACGCTGGGCGTGGCGGGGGACGTGGGGCTCACCCTCCAGGTGAACGGCACCGCCCGGTCGCCGAC
Organism: Gemmatimonadales bacterium; assembly: GCA_035688895.1. Classification (GTDB taxonomy): domain Bacteria; phylum Gemmatimonadota; class Gemmatimonadetes; order Gemmatimonadales; family GWC2-71-9; genus CAVVWJ01. The sequence goes on along the minus strand of DASSML010000100.1, from coordinate 5,001 downwards.
CTTCCGCGGGACAGGCCGGGTGGACCAGGCCCGCTTCGGCGACTTCCGGGCCCCCTTCCTCCAGGGCGTGCTCAACTACCAGAATCAGCGGCTCGACGCCAACCTCGACCTCTGGCGCACCGGCGAGAACATCCTCACGGTCGAGGCGCACCTGCCGATGGACCTGGCGATGCGCGGCGTCGAGCGGCGGATCCTGGACGGCCCGCTCACCGCCCGGGCCTACGCCGACAGCGTCGATCTCGGGCTGCTCGAGGCCCTGACGCCTGCGGTGGATCGGGTGGAAGGCCGCCTGGCGGTGAACGTGCAGGTGGCGGGGACGTGGAAGGACCCCCGTCTCGCGGGGACGGTCGCGGTCAGCAACGGCAGCATGAACCTTCCCGGGCTCGGCGTGCGGTTCGGCAGTGTGGACGGAAGCGCGCTGCTGCAGGGCGATTCGGTCGTCTTCAAGGACGTCCGCATCACCAGCGGCGGCGGCGCCCTCGCGGTACGGGGCGGCATGCAGCTCGAGGACTTCTCCCGACCGATCCTGGCGCTCGACGCGCGGGCCGATCAGTTCCGCGCCATCGACGTGCGCAACTTCCTCACCCTGGTGGCCACCGGCGACATCCAGCTTCGTGGCCCGGTGTTCGGCGCGACCCTCACCGGCAACCTGACCGCCAACAGCGGCGTGCTCTACTTCGCGGACCTGGTCAACAAGCGGGTGATCGACCTGGAGGACCCGGCGTACGCCGACCTGCTCGACACCACCCTGATCCGGCGGGAGAACCTGGGCAACAAGTTCCAGAACCGCTTCATGGACTCGTTGCGGGTGGAGGACCTCCGGGTCGGCATCGGGAGCGACGTCTGGCTCCGCAGCGCGGAGGCCAATATCCAGCTCGACGGCTCGGTGCGGCTGACCAAGATCGGGCAGGAGTACCAGCCGACCGGGAAGCTCAACGCGCCGCGGGGGAACTACACCCTCAAGATCGGGCCGGTCACCCGCGACTTCACGGTCAACAAGGGAGAGGTGCAGTACATCGGCACGCTGAACGCCAACCTCGACATCCAGGCGCAGCACACGGTACGCGCGGTCCGGGGCGAGGAGATCCCGATTATCGCCAACATCGAGGGCACGCTGTACGCGCCGAAGGTGACGCTGGAGAGTACGCTCAGGCCTCCGATCTCGGAGACGGACCTGGTCTCCTACCTCGTGACCGGCTATCCGGCCAACGACGCCGCGCAGTTCGGCCAGTCCAACGCGGTGCTGACCGGGCTGGCCTACTTCTCCAGCGCTCTTTCCAGCGAGCTGGAGCGCGCGCTGATCCAGGACTTCGGCGTGCCCATCGACCTGATCGAGATCCGTCCCGGCGTGAGCCCGACCGGCGAAGGCGACGTGCCGACCCAGGTGGCCGCCGGGTGGCAGATCGGGCGCAAGAGCTTCCTGACCTTCAACGCCGGCTTCTGCCCCGACTTCAGCCAGTTCAGCACCCGGAACTTCGGGGCCAGCTTCGAATTCCGCTTCAGCCGGGAATGGCGCTTCATGAGCAGCGTGGAGCCGACCTACCAGTCGTGCTCGGGAAGCACGTTCACCAATCCGTTTCTCTCCAACAATCGCTACCAGATCGGCACCGACATCCTCTGGGAGCGGGAGTTCTAGGTGGCGCGGGCGCTGCTCATCACCAACCCGGCCGCCGCGCGGACGCAGCAGCGCGCGGTAGCCGCGGTGATGCGCGCCATGCAGCGCGCCGGCTGGGGCGCCGAGGTGCTCGCCACCGGCGGCCCCGGTGACGCGCGCCGCCTCGCCGAGTACGGCGTGGCCGAAGGGGTGGACGTGGTGGCGGTCTTCGGGGGCGACGGCACCACGATGCAGGCCGCCGCGGCGCTGGTGGGCACCGAGGTGGCGCTGGGCGTCATCCCGGGGGGGACCGGCAACCTGCTGGCGGGGAATCTGCGGATCCCCGCCTCGCCCGAGCGAGCCGCGCGGGCGCTGGTCACGGGGCGGCCCCGCCCGTTCGACCTCGGACGGATGGAGCGGGCCGGCGGTGACCAGTACTTCGCCGTGGCCTGCGGCGCGGGCTACGACGCCCGGGTCATGGCCGCGACGCTTTCCGAGCACAAGCGGCGGTGGGGGATGGTGGCCTACGCGGCCACGACCCTCCGACTCATCGGCGACATCCGGAGCGCGACCCACATCATCACCATCGACGGCGTGGAGTACGATGCCCATGCCGCCATGGTCCTGGTCGCCAACTGCGGGGAGGTCATCCCGCCTTTCGTGAGGCTGGGGGCCGGCATCCGTCCCGACGACGGCCTGCTGGACGTCGTGGTGATGCGGGCCAACAGCTTCGGCCAGAGCGTCCGGGCCGTCTGGGAGCTGCTCCGGGACGCCCCCACGGCCGACGGGATCGAGACCTTCGTAGGCTATGCCCGGGGCCGGGAAATCAGGGTCGTGACCGAGCCGGTCGAGCCGGTGCAGCTCGACGGGGAGCCCGGGGGGGAGACGCCCTTTACCGTCAATGTCGTGCCGGGGGCGATCCGTATCATGGTGCCGTAGGCCATGGCGCGAAGGGACGGACTGTTTAATTTCTAGGGGGCGTTCACGCACCACCCCCCACGAGGCACCAGCATGGCCGGATCCGTTCTCCTCATCGATGACGATGTCGACGTGCTGCGCAGCATCGGCAACTACTTCGAGCGGCTGGGCTACGAGGTCACCCGGGAGTTGAGCGGAGAGGCCGGCCTCGCCACCTTCGACCGGATCCGCCCCGAGGTCGTGATCCTCGATCTCCGGCTCCCGGGCATGGACGGCATGGAGGTGCTGGAGAACCTGCGCCAGCGCGACGCGGCCGTCATCCTCCTCACCGGCGAAGTGGATGTCCCCACCGCGGTGCGCGCCATGCAGCTCGGCGCCGAGAATTTCCTGACCAAGCCGGTGGACATGGAGCACCTCGCCGCCGCCACCGCGCGGGTGGCCGACAAGGCGCGGCTCCGCCGGGTCAACGAGGCGCTGCTGGTACAGAGCTCCCCCGACCACGGGCTCGATTCGCTGGGCACGTCCAGCATGATGCAGGACTTTGCCCACCAGGTCGGGCTCCTGGCCCAGAGCGAGCGGACCACCGTCCTGCTCAACGGCGAGAGCGGGACCGGCAAGGGCTGGGTGGCCCGGATGATCCACGACCTGAGCCCGCGGTCCAAGGCTCCCTTCGTCGAGGTGAACTGCGCGGGCCTCAACGCCACCTTCCTCGACTCCGAGCTCTTCGGCCACGAGAAGGGCGCCTTCACCGACGCCAAGGACCGCAAGCAGGGACTGTTCGAGATCGCCGACCGCGGGACCATCTTCCTCGACGAGATCGGTGATCTCGCCCCCGAGCTCCAGCCCAAGCTGCTCAAGGTGCTGGAGACGAAGACCTTCCGGCGGCTGGGTGGGACCCGCGAGATCACCGTCGACGTGCGTCTCATCGCGGCCACCAACAAGAACCTGCAGCAGGAAGTGGAGGACACTCGCTTCCGGGAAGACCTCTACTACCGGCTGAGCGTCATGCCGCTCACGCTGCCGGCGGTGCGCGACCGCTCGCGCGAGGACCGGCTCTCGCTGATCACCCGCCTGATGGGCGACCTCCAGGCCGAGCTCGCCGACGGCCCGGCCACGCCGTCGGCCGAGGTGCTGGAGCGGCTGCTGGCCTATCCCTGGCCCGGCAACGTGCGGGAGATGCGCAACGTCCTCGAGCGCGCCCTGATCCTCGGCCGGGGGCAGCCGGCGATGAGCGTCGAGCACCTGCCCGGGGAGTTCCGCGCCCGCCCCGGTATCGGCGACCGGCGGCACACCCCGCTCAGCCTGGAGGACCTCGAGCGCCAGCACATCGAGCGGACCCTCAAGCACCACACCGGCAACCGGACCCGCGCCGCGATCGAGCTGGGCATCTCGCGCGCGACCTTGATCAACAAGATCAAGCGGTACAACCTCACCGCGTGACGGACGATGGCCGAGATTCACGAGCACGACGGGATGTCGTGCCGCTCCTGCGGCCGGGAGGAGCGGGCCTCCGAAGGCTACCCCTGCGCCAATTGCGGGACCTTCATCTGCCTGATCTGCAGCTTCCGGGGGGTCACTCTGTGCCGGGAATGCCAGGCTCGCGAGTCCGGCGGCTCACGGTCCGCAGGGAGCGAAGGATGAGCGCCGGGTGAGCCCGGGTCAGGTCGCGGCTCGCGCGGCATTGGCCCCGCTTCTGGCCGAGCCGTCGCTCCGCGCCGAGCAGGTCAGCCAGCTGGTTCTAGGTGAGACCGCCGCGGTGCAGGAATCGTCGGGCGAGTGGCGCCGCGTCCGCGCTGAGCTCGACGGATACCTCGGCTGGGTCCACACCGGCTATCTGGTCGAGCTCCAGCCCGAGGCGGCCGCCGCGTGGCGGGCCGACGCCTCGGGTTGGAGCCTCGGCGCCGTGGCCCGGATCGGCACCGACCTGGTGCGGCTGCCGCTCCGGGCTCGGGTCGCTGTCGATCGCCAGGGCGTCCGGCTGCCGGACGGCCGGCTCGCCACTCTCGCCGCCGGCGAAGTGCCCTCCGCGGCCGACGCCTGCCGCAAGGCGGCGACGCAGCCACCCGAGCGATGGGCGCTGGAACGGTTCGCCGGGGCGCCCTATCTGTGGGGCGGCGTGACCCCCTGGGGCGTGGACTGCTCCGGGCTGGTGCAGACCACCTTCGCCGCGCGGGGTCTGCAGCTGCCTCGGGACGCCTCGCAGCAGGTCGAGCACGGGACGCCGGTCGCGCCGGACGACATCCTTGCCGGAGACCTTCTGTTCTTCCGCGGCGAGTCCACCGAGCGCATCACCCACGTCGCCTTCGCCGCCGACGGAGACGGCCTGATCCACTCGACGCTCCCCTGCGGGGGCATGGTCGCGGAAGAGTGGGGTGCCGGGACCCGCGCGGCCCCGCTCCGGGACCGGCTGGTCGCCGTGCGCCGCCTGGAGACCCGGTAGATACCGCCGCACCTCATGCGCAGGCTCGTCCTCTTCGACATCGACGGCA
>DASSML010000099.1:0-4532 GCA_035688895.1 Gemmatimonadales bacterium | reverse complement strand
GAGGGACTGCCCGACAGCCTCGGCCGGTGGGGACGGATCGTGCAGGACGTCGCTGGGGAGCACGGGGTGTTCGTGGCGCTGGCGCAGTTGGTGGGGTTCGAAGGGGGAAAGGCGTTCCCCGGGGGCTCCATGGTGGCCGGCCCGCGGGGCGATCTGCTCACCCGCGGCCCGATCTTCGACGAGGCGCTCATCGGGCTGGATCTCGATTTCGAGGAGATCACCCGCGCGCGCGCCGACCTGCCCCTGCTGGCCGATCTGGAGATGCGACTGCCGCATCTGTTGGGATCGCTGCACTCGGCGCGGCGGTATGGCGGCTCCGCCCGCTCTGAGGCCGGCGAAGGGGCCGCGCGGCAACGCGAGGATGGTGCGGTCGCCACGCCGACCAAGGCGACCTCGAAGCGTGCCACTCGGCCGGCAGCGCCGCGGGTGGCCCCCACCCCTGACGGAGTCGATCCCCTCGCGATCGACCCCGAGCTCACGCGCCGCTGGCTGGTCGAGTTCCTCCGCGATGAGATCCAGCGCCGGCGCGGGTTCGAGAAGGTGGTCGTCGGCCTCTCCGGCGGGGTGGACAGCTCGCTGGTTGCCTTCCTGGCGGCCGAGGCGCTCGGGCCGGCGAACGTGCTCGGCGTGCGGATGCCGTACCGCACCTCCAGCATGGACAGCCTCGCCCATGCCCAGCTGGTGATCGAGGCGCTCGGCATCCAGAGCGCCACCGTGGACATCAGCGCCGCCGTGGACGGGCTCGCGGCCGCGATCGGCGGGACGCTCGATCCCAGCCGGCTGGGCAACGTCATGGCCCGGACCCGGATGATCACGCTGTTCGATATGTCGGCGGCGCATCGCGCGCTCCCGGTCGGCACCGGCAACAAGACCGAGCGGCTGCTGGGCTACTTCACCTGGCACGCCGACGACTCGCCGCCGGTCAATCCGATCGGCGACCTGTTCAAGACCCAGGTCTGGACCCTGGCCCGGCACGTCGGTGTGCCCGAGGTGATCGTCGCCAAGCCGGCCAGCGCCGACCTGATCCAGGGGCAGACGGACGAGGGTGACTTCGGCATCTCCTACCCACGCGCGGACGCGATCCTGCACTGGCTGCTGCTGGGGCACCGGAACGAGGACCTGATCGCCCGCGGGTTCACCGCCGAGGAGATCGATCTGGTCCGCCGCCGCCTCGACGGCACCCACTGGAAGCGCCGGCTTCCCACCGTCGCGATGCTGAGCGCCACGGCGATCGGGGAGTATTATCTCCGGCCGGTGGATTACTGAGGCGAAGGATGACCAGATGAAGGGGGAAGAGCATGAGTGATGAGCCAGGCGGCCCGGACATGTCCCCTTCACCTTTGTCGCTTCGCCCTTCCCCCTTCACCCTTCCCTCTTACCCCCGGCATATGATCCCCGAATCCCGCCCGATGTCCTACTCGGTCGCATCACTCACCAACCTCGTGATGCCGCACATGCAGAACGTTCTGGGCGATCTATTCGGCGGCCATCTGATGGCGCTGGTGGACCAGGCGGCGGCGGTCGCAGCCATTCGACACGCGGGCGGTCCGGCGGTTACCGCATCGATCGACCGGGTGGACTTCAAGGAGCGCATTCCTGTCGGCGCCCTGCTGACCTGCAATGCGACGGTGGACTACGTGGGCAACAGCTCGATGGACATCTCGGTCGAGGTGTACGCCGAGCGGGTGAGCACCGGGGAGCGGCGGCACACCCATACCGCGCATGCCGTCTTCGTCGCCATCGACGAACACGGGAAGCCCAAGCGGGTCCCTCGGCTGGTGGCCGAGACACCCGAAGAGCGCGAGCGCCAGGTCCGCGCCGAGGAGCACCGGCGACACTACGGCCGGGCGTGACCGGGCAGCCTGTCGCGCTGGTCCTGAGTGGCGGCGGCGCCAAGACCGCCGCGCACGTGGGCGCGGCCCGCGCGCTGGCGGAGGCCGGCATGGCGCCGGCGCGTTATGTGGCCACCTCGATGGGCGCGGTGGTCGCGGCCGCGCTCGCCGGGGGTACCGACCACGCGGCGCTGCTCGATCGGCTGGCGGAAGCCGGAGAGCGGGGCGTGGTCCGAGACCCGGTGGCGCCGGTGGCGGGCATCTTCAGCCGCGGGCTGCTGCGCCCCGCCCCCTTCCGCCGGGCGGTCGAGGCACTGGTGCCGGTGCGGCGGTTCGGCGACCTGCCGGTGCCGCTCACCGTCTGCGTGGTGGACCTCGACAGCGGCGAGCTCCTGCTCTATGGCGCCGGAGGGGCCGACGCGCCGCTGGTCGACGTGTTGTGCGCCAGCTGCGCGCTGCCGGTCTACTTCGCTCCTCAGACACTGGACGGGCGCCGGTGTGGGGACGGCGGACTCCGCGGGGTGCTCCCGCTCGAAGCGGCCTCCCGGCTCTGTCGGGAGCCGGTGGTGGCGGTGGACGTGGGACCGGGATTCGACATGGCGGCTCCCGGACCTGCGGCGGCGCCGGCGCCGCCGCTGGTCCGGGCCCACGACGACGCCCTCTCGACCCTCATGGCCGCCAATACCGCCGCCCAGCTCGCTCTCTGGAGGGCAGACGCCGGGCGCCCGCCGCTGCTCTACGTCCGTCCAAGGGTAGAGCGGAACGCCACCTTCCGGGTCGACCGGATCCGCCGGTACGCCGACGACGGCTATCGTGCCGCGCGCGCTGTGCTGACCCGGGCCGGCGAGCGCACTTGACCCTCACCCGCGCGGGGGCAAATTGAGCGAATGAAAGCCAAGGACGCGATGGTCCCGGATCCGCACGTCGCCGTGGCGGGCGCGATGGCGAGCGAAGTCGCCATCATGCTCAAGACCCGCAACATCTCGGTGGTGCCGGTGGTGGACGACCACCGGACCCGCCGGTTCCTGGGCACCCTGAGCGACCGGGACCTGGTGACCCGCTGCCTGGCCGAGGGCAAGCATCCCTGGCACACCCGGGCCGACAGCCTGATGCGGACCAAGTCTCCGGTGGCCCAGCCGGACCAGGAGCTCGAGGGCTTCCAGGTGCGGATGGACCTCGATGCCAGCGACTCGCATCTGCGCCCGACCATCACGGTGGTGGACACCGACGGCCGCGTGGTCGGGTTCATCAGCCACCCGGAGCAGATCGAAGGCGTCCAGATCATCTGGGGCGAGTAGGCCACCTTCCTCTATGCCCGACTTCAAGCTCTTCACCCTGCAGGAGGCGGAGCAGACGCTGCCCCTGGTGCGCCGCATCGTGCAGGATCTGACCAACGACTACCCCGGGTGGCGCGCGGCGGTGAGCCGCTACGAGCTCCTCAGCGGCGGCGCTCGGGCGGAATGGGGCGAGACCGGCGAGCTGCTGGCGGCGCGGGAGGAGGTCACCCGCCACGCCGACCGGATCAACCTGTACCTCCAGGAGCTCGAGGCCATCGGGTGCGTGTTCAAGGGCTTCGATGCCGGGCTGGTGGACTTCTACTCTCTCCGGGAGGACCGGCCGGTCTTCCTCTGCTGGCGCTTGGGAGAGGAGCGGATCACCCACTGGCACGAGGTCGACGCCGGCTTCACCGGCCGCCAGCCCATCGACGCCGCGATCCTGTCGGACGTGCGCTCATGATCAAGGCCTGGCTCTTCCTGCACATCCTGGGGTTCACGCTCTGGATCGGCGGCGCGATCGCGTCGATGGTGGCGGGTGTGTCGGTCAAGCGGGAAGGGCGTCAGGCACTCGGAGTGGTGGCACGGGCGCAGGCGGCGATCCAGAAGGTGCTGATCGGGCCGGGGGCGCTGATCACGGTGCTGTCCGGATTGATGCTGACGTTCCGGATCACGGGGCAGACGGGCGAGCTGGTGGGCTTCAGCCTGTGGTTGGTGCTGATGCAGGCGGCGGGCATCATCGGCGCCCTGGTCGCGCTGCTGATCAGCCTGCCTACGGCCAGCAAGCTCGCCCGGCTCGATCCGGCCGGACCGCATGGAGACTACTTCGACGAGCTGCGGGCAAGGCAGAAGATCACGTCATCGATCGCCGGCGTACTCGCGCTGGCCGCGCTGGTGGGAGGGGTGATGGTGCGGTAACCGCGCTCAATGGGGGATCCCATGTCCCGGCCACGATGCGCTGTGCTCCTGCTCCTCGTTCATCTCCTTTCCGCCTGCACCGGCTGGCACACCCAATATGTGGCGCCGGAAGTTCTCGTCAGCGAATCCCAGCCCTACAAGATCCGGGTTCGACGCACCGACGGGTCTCGAGTGGTGCTGATCGATCCGGCCATTCGGGGAGACAGTGTCGTCGGACGCTGGCACCGGTACGACCCCTTGCCTGGCCCCACGGGCCCCGGCATGCCCACCTCGACCCGGGTTGAGGTTCCCACGGGCGTGCCCTTGGCCGACGTCCGCGAGGTGCAGACGCACGGTGTCAGCGTGAGCCGGACCGCTTTGCTGGTTGTGGGCGTGGGGCTGGTGGTGCTGGTGGCCGTGGCTGCCGCGGAGGCGAGCATTCTGGACGCTGCCCACCCGTAGCGCAGGCGCGCCGGACCGGACACGCGTGGCAGTGCGCCACCCGCGCCGTACAGACCAGGGCGCCCAG
>DASSML010000098.1:0-9611 GCA_035688895.1 Gemmatimonadales bacterium | reverse complement strand
TACGACGACGTGAACGGCTGGCAGACCGACCAGTACTACGGCAACGCCGAGTTCTACATGGGCTACGGGAACTACGACGTGGCCCTGACGGTGCCCGCGGGATGGCTGGTGACCAGCACCGGTCGGCTGCTCAACCCCGACCAGGTCCTCACCGCGCAGACCCGCGCCCGGCTCGACTCCGCGCGCGCCGGGGGCGCGATCGTGCACGTCGTGAGCGACAGCGATCGGGGAGCGGGGAAGGCGACCACCGCCGGCACCGATGGCAAGCTCACCTGGCGCTATCGGGCCGAGAACGTGCGCGACGTCTCCTGGGCCACCTCGGCCAAGTACCTGTGGGACGCGACTACTGCCGCCGTGGGCGACGCCAACGGCGACGGCAAGGCCGACACCTCGATGGTCGAGTCGTTCTGGCGTCCCGAGGAGCGGAGGAACCACTGGGACGAGGCGGCCCGCTACGGGCAGCACTCGATCCAGTTCTTCTCCCAGTATCTCTGGCCCTACCCGTATCCCCACATGACTGTGGTGGACGGGCCGACGTCGTGCGGCGGCATGGAATACCCGATGATGACCTGCATCGGGGGACAGTGGGACACCCTGAGCTTCTATGAGGTCGTCACCCACGAGATCGGGCACATGTGGTTCCCGATGATGGTGGGCTCCGACGAGAAGCGCTTCGCCTGGATGGACGAGGGATTCACCCAGTACGACCAGTCCCAGTCGATGGCCGACTTCTTCAAGGGCTACGACGACGAGGCGGAGAACCGGCAGCCCTACATCCAACTGGCCGAGGCCGGGGGCGAGGTGGAGCTGATGCACCACGGCGACCGCTACCCCAACTACAACGCCTACGGCACGGCGAGCTACTACAAGACGGCGACCGTGCTGGTGGCGCTCCGGGGTGTGCTGGGCCGGGAGCTGTTCCACCGAGCGTTCACCGAGTACGGCCGGCGCTGGATGTACAAGCACCCGACGCCGTGGGACTTCTTCGATACCATCGAGGACGTGTCCGGACGCGACCTCTCCTGGTTCTGGCGAACATGGTTCTTCGAGACCTGGAAGCTGGACCAGGCGATCGACACCGTCACCACGGCCGGCGACTCGCTCGATGTCATCATCTCGAACCGGGGCAAGGCGATGATGCCGGTGCATCTCGCGGTGACCCGGACCGACGGCAAGACCGACAGCCTCGATGTGCCGGTCAGCGTCTGGTTCGACGGAACCAAGCGGACGATGATCAAGGTGGCCAAGGAGCCGACCATCAAGGTCATCGAGATCGACCCCGCCCGCGACTTCCCGGACGTGGACCGCACGAACGGAACCTGGCCGAGGTAACCCTCGGCCGGGTAACGACCTGGGGCGCCGGTTCCGGCGGCCCGCCGCGCCGGGGTAACTTCATCCCATGTCCCGGCTCCTGATCGTGGCCAACCGGCTCCCGGTTACCGTCCGCCCCACCGAAACCGGGGTGGAGGTGGAGCGGAGCACCGGCGGGCTCGCGACCGGCCTGCTCCGGCCGCACGAGCAGGGCGACGGACTGTGGATCGGCTGGTCCGGCGCCGCGCCGGAATCGCTGACGCCGGCCCAGCAGGATGCCCTCGACCAGGAGCTGGCAGCCCAGCGCCTGGTCGGCGTCCCTCTCTCCAGCGATCAGGTCAACCGCTACTACGAAGGCTTCTCCAACGGGGTCCTCTGGCCCCTGTTCCACTACCTGCTCGACCAGGTCCCGCTCCAGGTGAGCGGCTGGGAGAGCTACGTCGAGGTCAACCAGCGCTTCGCCGACGTGGTAGCGGCCCAGTACCAGAAGGACGACCTGGTCTGGGTGCATGACTACCAGCTCCTGCTGCTCCCCGGCCTCCTCCGGCGCCGCCTCCCCGAAGCCAGGATCGGATTTTTCCTCCACATCCCGTTCCCCTCGGAGGAGTTGTTCCGCACGCTCCCCGCGCGGGCCCAGCTGCTGGAGGGCGTCCTGGGCGCCGACCTGGTCGGCTTTCACACCCCGGCCTACCTGCGCCATTTCGCCACCGCGCTGACCGACATTCTCGGCCTCACGGTCGACATCGACCGGGTGCAGCTGCCGGGACGCGAGGTTCGGCTGGGCGTCTTCCCGATGGGTGTGGACAGCGCGTCGTTCGATGCCCTCGCCCGGGAGCCTGCCGTCGAAGCCGAGGCGGAGGCGCTGCGCGGGGACGGCAGCGTTCGGATGCTGGTGGGCGTGGACCGGCTGGACTACACCAAGGGCATTCCCCGGCGCCTGCTGTCGTACGAGCGGATGTTGCAAAGCCACCCCGAGCTGCGGGAGCGGGTGCGTCTGGTGCAGGTGGCCGTTCCCTCGCGGACCGGGGTGGAGGCCTACCAGGAGTACCGCTCCCTGGTGGATCAGCTGGTGGGCCGGATCAACGGCACCTTCGGCACCGCGCGGTGGGTGCCGGTGCACTACATCTTCCGCGCGCTCTCGCTGTCCGATCTGGTGGCGCTCTACCGCGCCGCCGACGTGATGGTGGTGACGCCGCTTCGCGACGGGATGAACCTGGTGGCCAAGGAGTTCGTGGCCTCGCGGAGCGACGGCGACGGGGTGCTGGTCCTGAGCGAGTTCGCCGGCGCCGCCTGGGAGCTGCCCGAGGCGGTGCTGGTGAATCCCTACGACACCGACGGCACCGCCGAAGGGTTCTATCGCGCCCTCAGCATGGAGCCGGACGAGCGCCGCGCCCGGCTGGCCCCGCTCCGGACCCGGGTGCAGACGTTCGACGTGCACCAGTGGGTGAACACGTTCCTGGAGCAGCTCGAGGGGGTCTCTCGACCGGCGGTGCGCACCGTCTCCCCCGCGGCGGGCGAGACCGCGCTCCGGGCCGAGCTGGTCCAGCTGCTCGATCGGACCGGCGAGCTGCTGCTTCTGCTGGACTATGACGGGACGCTGGTGCCGTTCACCGCCACGCCCGAGCTGGCCCGCCCCGACGCCGGACTGCTGACGCTGCTGCGGCGCCTGGCGGAGCGGCCCGACACCGAGGTGCACATCGTGAGCGGCCGGAGCCGCGAGGCATTGGAGCAATGGATGGGCAGCCTGCCGGTCTGGCTCCACGCCGAGCACGGGTTCTGGTCCCGCCCCCACGGCGCGCGCGACTGGGTGCCCGCCGCCGAGGTGGGCGGCTCCTGGCGGGAGCCGGTGCTCCACATCCTGCGCGACTTCACCGCCCGCACCCCGGGCTCGCTGATCGAGGTCAAGGCGGTGGCGATCGCGTGGCACTACCGGATGGCCGATCTGGAGACCGGCGCCCGCCGGGCCAACGAGCTTCGGCTGCACCTGAACCAGCTCCTGAGCAACCAGCCGGTGGAGATCCTGGCCGGCAACCGGGTGCTGGAGATCCGGCCCCACGGGATTCACAAGGGAATGATCGTGCCGCCGCTCCCGCCGGAGCGGCTGGCCCGGACCGCGGTGGTGGCGATCGGCGACGACCGCACCGACGAGGACCTCTTCATCACCCTGCCGCCCGAGGCCATCACGGTGCGGGTGGGCCCTGGTCCCACCAGGGCGCAGTACCGGCTCGAGGGGACCGGCGCGGTGCGCGGGGTGCTGCAGCTCCTCGCCGACTCGGAGGTCCGTCCAGGCATCCGGGCCACCCCGGAGCCGGCCTCCCGATGACGGCCGCTCTTCCGCTGGCGACCCCGAGCCTCGATCCGCCGGTCGCCCCGCGCGACCATGCGGCAGGGCCGGCCGGCGCGCGGGTCACGCTGGTCGAGTACGCCGACTTCGAGTGCCCAAGTTGCGGCGCCGCACACGGGGTGATCCAGGCCGCGCAACGCGCCTTGGGGGACAATCTGCGGCTGGTGTTTCGGCACTTTCCGCTGCGCGACTCGCATCCCCACGCCCTCGACGCGGCGCGGGCGGCGGAGGCGGCAGGCGAGCAGGGGCAGTTCTGGCCGATGCATGACCGCCTGTTCGAGCGGCAGCACGCCCTCGAGGCGGACGATCTCGCCCGGTACGCCCGCAAACTCGACCTCGACCTGGTCCGGTGGAACCGGGTGATGGCGCTCTCAGCCACCGAGGATCGGGTTCTCGCCGATCTGGCCAGCGGCCGACGGAGCGGAGTGCGAGGCACGCCGACCCTGTTCATCAACGGTGCTCGCTACGATGGCCTGGTCGAGCGGGGTCCGCTCATCGACGCGCTGGCCCGGGTCGCGCTCGCGACCAGGGAGCCCGGTCCCGGGAGGCAGTCATGACCGCCAAGTCGTCCTCCAGTCCCACCGCCCGCGGGGTGGTTCGCGAGATCGGCCGCTACACCGTGGTCCGGCTGGTTGTCTACTACCTGCTCGCCGGCGGCCTCCTGTTGCTCCTGAGCGCGATGTTCCCGGAGCACCGGCCGTCCGGCCCTGGACCGGGGGCGCCGATGCCGTCCACCATGGGGGGCATGCTGGACTGGTTCCGCGGCGAGGTGGCGCTGTTCCCCAACGGGGCGCCGCGCTGGATCGACGCGCTGTTCCAGATGGTGGGGGCCGTGGTGCTGGTGATCCCGCTGGCCTTCAGCTACGTGCGGACCCGCACCCGGGTGAAGTACGACCATTCGCTGGTGCAGACGGTGATCGAACTGCCCGTCGTGGTCACCGCGATCCTCGTAGTGGTGCGTGACAGCCTGGCGCTGGCGTTCAGCCTCGCGGGCATCGTGGCGGCGGTGCGCTTCCGGAACAATCTCAAAGAGTCCGGCGACGCGGTCTACATCTTCGGCGCCATCGGCATCGGCTTCGCTTCGGGAATCCACGCGCTGAGCGTGGCGGCGGTGCTCTCGATCGTGTTCGTGGTGGTGGAGCTGTCGCTCTGGAAGTTCAACTTCAGCGCCGATTTCGAGCGGACCTTCGCCCGGCTCTGCCTGCCCTCGGGAGCCGACATGGCATGGGTCCCTGAGCCGGTGGAGACACCGCCGGAGAAGTCGGCGACCTCGGCGCCGGACGGCAAGACCACCCGGCTCAGGGTCTACGTGGACCGGGCGGACGCGGCCCGGCCGTTGATCGAAGCGGTGCTGGCCCGTGACGCCAAGCGCTGGAGCTTCGAGGCGGAGGAGCCCCCCGCAAACGGCAACGCCACCGTGCTGGCCTACCAGGTGCGGCCGCGGAAGAGCGTGGGGCTCGACGGCCTGCGGAGCAATCTGCTGCGCGAGGGCGCCCCCCACGTGGTGGCGGCGGACGACGCGCCGGGGCTCTGACAGGATTCTGTCACGCGGCGCGTAGACGCCCGTCCGGGCGGACCGCATACATGAGGGCATGACCCTCACCGCCAGAAAGCCTCTCGCCGACCTGCAGGTGATCGACGATGGTCGGCCGACCCTGCGTCGGGCACTCGGCCCCATCCATCTCACGACTCTCGGCATCGGCTCGGTCATCGGGACGGGCATCTTCGTACTGACCGGGACCGCCGCGTCCCAGCACGCGGGTCCCGCCCTGGTCCTCTCGATGATCATCGCGGCGGTCGGCTGCGCGCTCGCGGGGCTCTGCTACGCCGAGCTCGCGGCGATGATCCCGGTGGCCGGCAGCGCGTACACCTACGCCTACGCCTCCTCGGGTCAGCTGGTCGCCTGGATCATCGGGTGGGACCTGATCCTGGAGTACGCGCTGAGCGGCGCCACCGTGGCCGTCGGCTGGTCCGGCTACTTCGTGAGCTTCCTCCGCGACCTCGGCCTGTCGCTGCCGCCGGCGCTCACCGCGGCGCCCGGATCGACCGCCGCGGCGGCGGACGGCTCCCTGGTGCCCGGGGTGTTCAACCTGCCCGCCGCGGCCATCGTGGCGCTGGTGGCGACGCTGCTGGTGATCGGGATCCGGCAGTCGGCCGGCGCCAACACGGTGCTGGTGGTGATCAAGGTCGTGGTCCTCATCCTCTTCGTGGGGCTGGGCGCGGCGTACGTGCGGCGGGAGAACCTGACGCCGTTCATTCCGCCCAACACCGGCACCTTCGGCGCGTTCGGTTGGAGCGGCGTGCTCCGCGGGGCGGCCATCATGTTCTTCGCCTACGTCGGGTTCGACGCGGTGTCGACGGCGGCGCAGGAAGCCCGGCGCCCCCAGCGGGACATGCCGATCGGCATTCTGGCGTCGCTCGCCATCTGCACCGTGCTCTACATCGCGGTGGCGCTGGTGCTGATCGGCATCGTGCCGTACCCGAAGCTCAACGTGGCCGACCCGCTCGCGGTCGGCATCGACGCCACCGGCCTCACCTGGTTCAGCCCGGTGGTGAAGGTGAGCGCCCTGTTCGGGCTCTTCAGCACCATTCTGGTCCAGCTCTTGGGGCAGAGCCGGATCTTCTACTCCATGAGCCGGGACCGTCTCCTCCCGCCGTTCTTCAGCGCGGTGCATCCCCGCTTCCGGACCCCTCACCTGAGCACCATTCTGACTGGCAGCGTGGTGGCCGTGGCCGCGGGATTGCTGCCGATCGGCGTGCTGAGCGAGCTGGTGAGCATCGGCAGCCTGCTGGCGTTCGTCCTGGTGTGCGTCGGGGTCATCGTCCTCCGGCGCACTGCCCCGGACACGCCGCGCCCCTTCCGGGTGCCCTGGGTCCCGGTCATTCCGGTGCTCGGCGCACTGGTGTGCCTGCTGCAGATGGTGAGCCTTCCCTGGCCCACCTGGGAGCGGCTGCTGGTGTGGCTGGTGCTCGGGTTGGGGATCTACATTGGGTATGGGCGGCGGAGGGCGGTGCTAGGGGGATAGGGGGCGCAGGGGCGCAGGGGCGCGATTGCCTCTTTGCATTGATCCGGCTCACTCAGCCAAACAGGTCGAAGGCATCGGATGCGTCGTTCCTGGACATCGCCATTCACCGGACCGACTGCGCCCTCGCGCCCTCGCGCCCCCGCGCCCCTCCGCCCGTCCGTCCTGCTCACCCTCACCCTGGTGCTCGCGGGGCTGCTCGCCTTCGAGGCCCAGCGGGCCACCCGCTCGCACCGGGTCACCGCGGAGCGGGCCCTCCGCGACTATGCGGCCGTCGCCGCGCACGAGCTGCTCGTCTCCACCTCCGAGGAGCTCGACGATCTGTTGGCGCCGGCCTTGGCCCCGGTGGTGGGGAGCCCGGGCGCCTCCCCTTACGACTCGCTTCCGGCACCGAGTACGATCGCGGCCGCGCTCGAGCAGGTGCCTGCCTGTGCCGACGGAGTCGATGCCGAGCGCTTCGTCTTCGCGCTCGACTTCCGGAACGGCAGCGTGGCCACCGCGGGCGCGCCGGCGCCGGCGGCGCTGCGTGACTGGCTCAGCCGGTCGGTCCGACCCGCCGAGGAGCTCGGATCCGTCTGGGGCACGGGGTCGGCGCAAGGCCGGGTGGCGCTCTATCGGGTCAAGACCATCCGCTATAGCGGATTCGCCGCGCACGAAGCTCCCCTCGCAGCGTACGGGGTGGTGGTCTGTCGCTCGGCGCTCGCGTCGGTCCTTTCGCGGGCGCTCCCGCGCCGGCCCCTGCTCCCGCCGTCGGTCACCGGCGGCATCGCCAACGGCGATCTGGCGGCGCTGGAGGTGCGGTCGCTCGACGGCAGCCTGCTCTGGCGTGCCGGTCCGGCCGCCGGCAGCGAGTACGCCGGCGCCCCGGCCATCGACTCCGCTCGAGGCCTCACGGCCCGGGCGGCATTCCCGCCCGCCGTCGCCGCCCGTCTGGCGCTGGTCGAGCCGCCTAGCCGGCTCCCGGTCCTGCTCCTCCTCCTCGCGCTCACCGGCGGGCTCGGCGTGATCGCCTTCCGGCAGCTCCGTCGCGAGCAGGAGCTGGCGCGGCTCCGCGCCGACTTCACCAGCAGCGTCTCGCATGAGCTGCGCACCCCGCTCACCCAGATTCTGCTCTACGCGGAGACCCTCGAGCTCGGCCGGGTGGCCGGAGAAGACGAGCGGCGCCAGGCGCTCGGCGTGATCGTCCAGGAGGCGCGCCGCCTCGCCCACCTGGTGGAGAACGTTCTCCAGTACTCCCGCGCCGAGCGACGGGGCACGCTGGTGCATCCGGAGCGCCGTCCGCTCGCCCCGCTGGTCCGGGAGATCGTCGAGCGGTTCGCGCCGCTGGCGGGCGCGTCGTCGGTGCGACTCCGGACCGAGCTGGACGAGACCGTGTTGGCGCCGGTGGACGCCGACGCCCTGACCCAGATCCTGCTCAACCTGCTGGATAACGCCTTTCGGCACGGCGGCGACGGCGGAGCCGTTGTTCTCCGCCTCGGTCTCCACGACACGCTCGCGCGGCTCGAGGTCGAGGACGCCGGCCCCGGCGTCCCCTCTGCGATGCGGGAGCAGATCTGGGCGCCGTTCGTCCGGATCGACCGACGTGCTTCGGCACCGGGTAGCGGGCTCGGGCTCGCGGTCGTCCGCGAGCTGGTCCGGGCGCACGGCGGCGAATGCCGAGTGGAGCAGCCCGTGACGGGCGGGGCGCGATTCGTCGTGGAGCTGCCCGGCGCCGCGCGAGCACCGCTCGCGAGCCCGACCCCGCCGGTGGAGGCCCCGTGGCCCGCGTCCTGATTGTGGAGGACAACCGCAATCTGGCCCACGGGCTCCGGACCAACCTGGAGTTCGAGGGACATCGGGCCGAGATCGCGTCGGATGGCGAGGCGGGCCTGCGCCGGGCCCGGAGCGGCGAGCACGACATCGTGGTGCTGGACCTGATGCTGCCTGAGCTCGACGGCTACCGAATCCTGGAGACGCTCCGCCGGGAGGGGCACACCGTTCCCGTACTGGTGCTCACCGCCCGGGGCGACGAGGCCGACAAGGTGCGCGGCCTCGACAGCGGTGCCGACGACTACGTCACCAAGCCGTTCGCGCTGCGGGAGCTGCTGGCTCGGGTGGCGGCGCTGCTTCGCCGGAGCGCCGCTCGAGCTCCGGATCCCTCCGCCGCCGCGCCGGCGATCCGCTTCGGCGACGTGGAACTCGACCCGGCGATCCGTCAGGTCCGGCGCGCCGGCGCCCCGGTTGCCCTCCGACCCAAGGAGTACGACCTGCTCCAGGCCCTGGCCCGGCGCGAGGGGCGCCTGGCCGAGCGGGGCGAGCTGCTGCGGGAGGTCTGGGGCTATCACGAAAGCGTCTTGAGCCGCACCCTGGACACCCACATCGGAGAGCTGAGGCGGAAGCTGGAGGCCGACCCGTCCGCGCCACGGCACATCCTGACCGTGCGGAAGGCTGGGTATCGGCTAGCGGGGGCCGACGGACAGGCAGACGGGCGGACAGACGGGCGGTCGGACGGAAACGGAGACGGTCGATCGCAGGAAGTACGCTGACGCCCTGCCCGTCCGCCCGTCCCCGTCTGTCCGCCTGTCCGTCCGTCCGCCCGTCTGTGCGCCCCTGCGCCCCTGCGGCCATATTCCCCCCATGCCCCACATCGAGACCATCGCCGTCCACGCCGGCCACGCGCCCGACGCCGGCACCGGCGCGGTGAGTCCGCCGATCCATCTTTCCACCACCTTCGCGCGTCATCCCGACGGGTCCCTGCCACAGGGATTTCTCTACGCCCGGGCCGACAATCCGACCCGGCACGCGCTGGAGGATGCGCTGGCGCCGCTGGAAGGCGGGGCGGTGGCGCTCGCCTTCGCGTCGGGGATGGCCGCGACCACGGCCGTGGTCCAGGCCCTCGCCGCGGGCGACCACGTCATCGCGCCGACCGACGCCTACTACGGCACGGCGAAGGT